>NZ_VCMY01000129.1:0-384 GCF_005924235.1 Mycobacterium sp. DBP42 | reverse complement strand
GTGGATGACTACCGCGAAACGACTGTTCCAGGTGTCTATGCGGTGGGAGATGTCAATGGCGGTCCACAATTCACTTACACATCCCTAGACGACTTCCGTATCGTTTTCGGCAAGTTGACTGGGACTGGAACTTATAGCTTGAGCCAACGTAAGTCTATTCCGACCAGCGTCTTTATCACGCCTGTGCTTTCTCGTGTTGGTCTGACCGAGAAGGAAGCCAAGGAAGCAGGTTACGACTACATTGCCAACGAATTGCTTGTCGCCAATATGCCACGTGCCCATGTCAATAATGACCTCAAAGGCATTTTCAAGGTTATCGTGGATAAGGAAAGTAAGCTTGTTCTGGGGGCGACTCTCTTTGGTCGCAATTCAGAGGAGCTGATT
>NZ_VCMY01000128.1:0-386 GCF_005924235.1 Mycobacterium sp. DBP42 | reverse complement strand
ATTCCACGGTCTCGCCCACCTGCTCGCCGAGCAGGGCCACCGCCGCGCCACGATGGCGGGCGCGCAGGGCATGCCAGGCCTCGCGCCAGCCTTCGTCACCCTTTGCCGCCATCTGGGCCAGTTCGATCAGCGCGTCGGTGACGCCCTTCATCGCCGAGACAACGGCGACCTGCAGCGATTCGGGGCGGGCGAGCAGCAGGCCAGCAACATGGCGGTAGCGCTCGGCGTCGGCCACCGAGGTGCCGCCGAACTTGTGCACGACGATGGACGGCGCAGCCAGGTCGGCCGGGGCAACGGGATGAGCGGGGGCGTGGGAAGACATGCAGACCTCGGTAGGAGGCCCCGTCGCATGCAGGTGTCGAGTTTCCCCGTCACCTGTATGGTGC
>NZ_VCMY01000127.1:0-388 GCF_005924235.1 Mycobacterium sp. DBP42 | reverse complement strand
CGTCGATAGTGGGCAAGGCTATACTGCCCTTTCAGCCAACCGCTGCGCATCAGCGATGCCCCGACCAGCATCATCCCGGCGAGTTGCCAGCCATACTGCGCGCCCAGCGCCAGCAGACTGTTGGACAACGCGTCAACCCGGTTGCTGATGGCTTCCATACCCCCGTTCACCTTCCAGTATTTTTCATACAGAAGCGCCGCGTCGTCTGGCGTCCACGCGCGACTGGTTTGGCTGTCAGAGATCGCGCCGAGCAGCAGTAATACGCCAATACCGACCAGATACAGCAGAATGCCCGTATTCATCAGGCTTTTTACCGAAGGCGCATCGCGCACCAGCCGCCAGCAAATCAGCCCGACCAGGCCATAAGCCAGCAAAATATCGCCATCCC
>NZ_VCMY01000126.1:0-390 GCF_005924235.1 Mycobacterium sp. DBP42 | reverse complement strand
CAGAGGGACTAGCTGATAATCCGTCCATAAGGTTACAATCGGTACAGCAGGTTTTTTCAAATTTTATCCAGGAGACGGAAATGTCATACAGCGGCGAACGAGATAACTTTGCACCCCATATGGCGCTGGTGCCGATGGTCATTGAACAGACCTCACGCGGTGAGCGCTCATTTGATATCTATTCTCGTCTACTTAAGGAACGCGTCATTTTTCTGACCGGCCAGGTCGAAGACCATATGGCTAACCTGATTGTGGCGCAGATGCTGTTCCTGGAAGCGGAAAACCCGGAAAAAGATATCTACCTGTATATTAACTCCCCAGGCGGCGTGATTACCGCAGGGATGTCTATTTACGACACTATGCAGTTTATCAAGCCGGACGTCAGCACCA
>NZ_VCMY01000125.1:0-391 GCF_005924235.1 Mycobacterium sp. DBP42 | reverse complement strand
CCGCTACACTACGCGCGTGTCGGATCTGCTGGTCGTCAGATAAAACACCCGTCAACGTGGAACCTCCGTTTAAGGGATTTCCCTTTCCATCATCAGGTGCATTGGTTAGCATATTGTTTCGCAGCTAAGCGTATGTGTTGTTTCAGGAAGAGGTTAACGTGTTTGCAGAGTATGGCGTACTGAATTACTGGACCTATCTGGTGGGGGCGATTTTTATTGTATTAGTGCCGGGGCCGAATACGATATTCGTTTTAAAAAACAGCGTCGGGCGAGGGATAAAGGGCGGCTATCTTGCCGCGAGCGGTGTGTTTATTGGCGATGCGGTGCTGATGTTTTTAGCCTATGCGGGCGTCGCGACGCTGATTAAAACCACGCCGGTGCTGTTTAATAT
>NZ_VCMY01000124.1:0-392 GCF_005924235.1 Mycobacterium sp. DBP42 | reverse complement strand
GCCGAACGCTGCGACATCGACCACACCGCGCCCTGGCCCGCCGGGCCGACGCATCCGTCCAACACCAAGCTGTACTGCCGGGCCCATCACCTGGTCAAAACTTTCGTCAAGGGCTGGACGGACCGTCAATACCCCGATGGCACAGTCGTTTTCACCTCACCGACCGGGCACACCTACCTCACCGAACCCCACGGCGCCGCGATGTTCCCCACCCTGGCCCAACCCACCGGGAACCTGGACCTGCCCGCACCGCCGGCCGAGACTCCGGGGCGCGGGGCCAAGATGCCCAAGAGGTATCAAACCCGCGAACAAGACCAACGCGACCGCATCGCCGAAGAACGACGGCTACGCGCCGAACTCAACAACGACCTCCAAACCCAAAACGACTACCT
>NZ_VCMY01000123.1:0-392 GCF_005924235.1 Mycobacterium sp. DBP42 | reverse complement strand
CTGCACTACTACGTGCGCACGGCGCCCGGGGCGAGCGAGCGCGGCGTGGTGGACTTCCTGCTCACGGCCGGGGCCATCGGCATCCTCTACAAGCAGAACGCCTCCATCAGCGGGGCGGAGGTCGGCTGCCAGGGCGAGGTCGGCGTCGCCTGCTCGATGGCGGCGGGCGCGCTCTGCGCGGCGCTGGGCGGCACGCCGGCCCAGGCGGAGAACGCGGCGGAGATCGGCATGGAGCACCACCTGGGCCTCACCTGCGACCCGGTCGGCGGGCTGGTGCAGATCCCGTGCATCGAGCGCAATGCCATCGCGTCCGTCAAGGCGATCAACGCGGCGCGCATGGCGCTGCACGGCGACGGCACGCACTTCGTGAGCCTGGACCAGGTCATCAAGAC
>NZ_VCMY01000122.1:0-394 GCF_005924235.1 Mycobacterium sp. DBP42 | reverse complement strand
GAATAGATGGTGCGTATGTGATGGCGCACGGTGTTCGGCGCCAGGCCAAGGTCGCGGGCGATCTGCTTGTAGGTCTTGCCTTCGCTGAACAGCAGGGCGACGTCGCCTTCGCGATTGCTCAACTGTTCGATCACGCTCGGTTGCCGCGCGGTGAGCAGGTAGAGGTCGCCGACCTGCCGCGAGTCGATCACCAGGCGCGCATCGCGATAGCCCTGCGGGCTGGTTTCCTCCGGCAGCTGCGGACCGGTCCAGCCCGGCCAGGCGCCGAGCAGCAGGTCGACGAAGCCGCGTTCGGCGCAATGCAGCACGCCGTAGCGGTCGCATACCGCCATGGCCAGAGCCTGGCGTTCGAGGGATTCGCGCAGGGCCACCAGGGTACGGATCTGGTTGGCCG
>NZ_VCMY01000121.1:0-400 GCF_005924235.1 Mycobacterium sp. DBP42 | reverse complement strand
GGTCGGCACTGCGCACTGCGCGCCGCCTCGGCATTCCGGTCGCCAGCGGCTTCCACACCCGCTTCGACGAGTACCTGCCCGACTACGGCGTGGCGTGGCTGCAGGCCGCAGCCATGCGCTGGATGCGCCGTTTCCACAACCAGGCCGATGCCACCCTGGTGCCGACCCGCGAGCTGCAGCAGTTCCTCGGCGAACAGGGCTTCGAGCGCGTGCGCCTGCTGGCCCGCGCGGTGGACAGCCAGCAGTTCGATCCAGGCCGGCGCGATCCCGCGCTGCGCGAGGAATGGGGCGTGGATGGCAACGGCCTGGTGGCGATCTATGTCGGCCGCATCGCTGCTGAAAAGAACCTCGGCCTGGCAGTGAAGGCATTCCGCCGGTTGCAGCAGATCCGGCCCAAGGC
>NZ_VCMY01000120.1:0-400 GCF_005924235.1 Mycobacterium sp. DBP42 | reverse complement strand
GTGATGGTGTCAGCGCGGGTCACGTCGGCGAAGATGCCCGGGACCGACAGGCAGCCCTCCTGGTACACCCGGCCCCCGTCCTTGGCGACGATTTCCGGGTTGATGAACACATGCGGTTCATTCTTCTCTTCGCTGACATCGATGACCATGAAGCGCTTGTGCACGTCCACCTGGGTGGCGGCCAGGCCGATGCCCGGGGCGTCGTACATGGTCAGGAACATGTTGTCGATCAGTTCCTGGAAGGCCGGCGTGGTGACTTCGGCGGCGTCGATCAACGCAGCCTTGGTACGCAGGCGCGGATCGGGGAACTCGAGAATGGGGAGAAGGGCCATGGCTGTTTCCGGGTAGGGGGCCGGCACGCCGGCATACGTCGCAGATTCTAGCTCCAACGCTTGCCTTG
>NZ_VCMY01000011.1:0-127507 GCF_005924235.1 Mycobacterium sp. DBP42 | reverse complement strand
TCCACCACCAAGCCCTACGCGCCCTCGGCAACCGCCTCGTCGGAATCCTCCACGGCTGCCTACGCCACCACAGCACCTACAGCGAACACACCGCCTGGGCACACCGCCAACCCACCACCCACACCCAAGCAGCTTGACAACTTACGACCCTGGGATGTCTGGAGTGGCTGTCGCCGCCGAGTGCCACTCTGGCGTGACAAAACGCGGGGGCGGGCGGCGAACCCGGCCCGTGATGTCAGGCTGGAGTGACGCTCGGGCCTGAGCGCCACTCTGGCGTGACAAAGTGACGGCCAATCGCGGGCCCGGGCACGCGTGACAAAGCGCCTGCGAAAGCGACGGCAAAACGCGTGCGGCTACGGGAGTTTGGCGACCAGATCCTCGACACTGACCCGCGGGCCGGTGAAGAACGGCGTCTCCTCGCGGGTGTGTCTGCGGGCATCGGTGGCCCGCAGGTCGCGCATCAGATCGACGATGCGGTGCAGTTCGGGCGCTTCGAACGCCAGGATCCACTCGTAGTCGCCGAGGGCGAATGCCGGCACGGTGTTGGCCCGCACATCCTTGTAGCCCCGGGCGGCCATGCCGTGCTCGGACAACATGCGGCGACGCTCTTCGTCGGGCAGCAGATACCACTCGTAGGAACGCACGAACGGGTACACGCAGATGTAATTGCCCGGGTCCTCACCGGCGATGAACGCCGGGACATGGCTCTTGTTGAACTCGGCCGGCCGGTGCAATGCCACGCTGCTCCACACCGGGTCGCTGATCCGGCCCAGCGCGGTGGTGCGACGGAAGTCCGAGTAGGTGGCCTGCAGCGCCTCGATGTTGTCGGCGTGGGTCCAGACCATGAAGTCGGCGTCGGCCCGCAGGCCGGCGACGTCGTACAGGCCGCGCACGACCACACCACGCTCTTCCTGAGTCTTGAAGAACGCCGTCGCCTCATCGGTGACGTCGGCGCGGTCCTCGCCGAGTTCCCCGGGGCTCACCGCGAACACCGAAAACATCAGGTAGCGGATGGTGGAGTTCAGTTCGTCATAGTCGAGCTTGGCCATACGCCTATCGTGCCACGCGGCTGTACACCAGTTCCGCGGCCGCCCGGGTGGCGGTGCCCACACACGCCGGCACCCCGATCCCGTCCAGATAACCGCCGGCCACCGCGAGCGTCGGGGGCAGCCCCGCACGCAGTTCGGCGACCAGTTCGCCGTGCCCCGGACCGTACTGTGGCATCGCGTCGATCCAGCGGTGCACGTGGCTGTCCACCGGCTCCACGGTGACGCCGAACAGCGTGTTCAGATCGCGTGCCGACCAGGCCAGCAGGTCGTCATCGCCGGTGTTGGCGGCCATATCGTCGCCGTACCGGCCGAACGACAACCGCACCATTTCGACATTCCCGCGCCGGCCCCACTTGCGGGAGGACATGGTGATCGCCTTGGCGTTGAGGCGCTCCCCCGCGGTCACGAGCACGCCCGATTGCTGCGGCAACGGTGTCCCACCCGGCAGCGCCAGGGCCACCACCGCCGCCGAGGCCACCCGGATACGCCGGGCCGCCGCCGCGGTGCGCGGAGCGATGTGTTCGATCAGGGCAGGCAGGTGCGGGGCAGGGACCGCCAGCATCACCGCGTCGGCATACCAACTCGCGCCCTCGTCGTCGAGCACCGACCAGCCCTGTCCCCGCCGGTCCACCCGTACCGCGGCGACCTGCGCCCACCGCACGTCGGCGCGGCGACGCAGCTCCTCCAGCAGCACCGTGTAGCCGCCGTCGACCGCACCGAACACCGGCGCGTCCGACGGTGGCGGCAACGCCTCGCGCACCGCCTCGGTGAGGCTTCGCGCCCCACGATCCAGGGCGGCTGCCAGCGATGGCACCGCCGAGCGCAGCCCGATCGTCGCCGAGGACCCCGCGTACACGCCGCTGAGCAACGGGTCCACCGACCGGGTCACCACCTGTGGGCCGAACCGGTCACCGACCACCTCGGCGACCGACGGATCAGCACCGGGGGTCCACCGCAGCGGCCGGGAGCGTTCGTCGTGGATCCGCGCCACGGTCTCGTCGTCGACCAAGCCGAGCAGCGACGACGCCTGGGCGGGAATGCCCTGCAAGGTGCCCTGCGGCAGCTGGTGCAGCCGGGCACCGCTGTAGATCAGGGGCCGGGCACCGGTGGGACTGAGTCGGCGGCCGGCCAGGCCGAGCTCGGTGAGCAGGTCCAGCATTTCGGGCCTGCGCACCACGAACGCCTCGGCGCCGACGTCGAACGGTTGCCCGCCGACCCGCTCGGTGCGCAGCACCCCGCCGAGCCGGTCAGCTGGGTCGAGCAGCGTGATGTGCGCCCGCGGGCCGGCCGCGAGCCGCAACCGGTACGCCGCGACGAGGCCTGAAATGCCGCCGCCGACAACGCAATAGCTGGCACTCACAGCGAGTGCACCAGCGTCACCGCCTCGGTGATGATGCCGGGATCGGTCGCCGGCAGCACACCGTGGCCCAGGTTGAAGACATGGCCGGCCGCCCCAGCCGCCACCGCGGCACGCCCGTCGTCGACCACGCGGCGCACCGCCGCCTCGGCCACCGGCCAGCCCGCCAGCAGCACCACCGGGTCGAGGTTGCCCTGCAGGGCGGTGCCTGCCTTGACCCGGGCCGCGGCGTCGACCAGCGAGGTCCGCCAGTCCACCCCGACCATCGTGGCCGGGGCAGTGCCCAGCGCCTCGGACATCGCCCCGAGCAGCTCTGCGGTACCGACTCCGAAATGTGTCATGGGCACTCCCGCGGCGGCCATCGTGGCGAACACCCGGGTGGTGTGCGGAAGCACGTAGGTGCGGTAGTCGGCCAACGACAGCGTTCCGGCCCAGGAGTCGAACACCTGCAGGGCGTCCACGCCGGCGTCCACCTGGGCCTGCAGGAACTCGATGGTCAGATCGGTCAGCGCACTCATCAGGGCGTGCCAGGTGGCCGGCTCCCCCAGCATCATGGCCTTGGTGCGCTCATGGTGCCGGCTGGGGCCACCCTCGACCAGGTAGGAGGCCAGCGTGAAAGGTGCGCCGGCGAAGCCGATCAGCGGCACGTCGCCCAGCTCCCGGACCAACATTTCGACAGCGTCGGTGACTGGTGAAACCTGTTCTGGCTCAAGCGGTTTCATACCCTCGACGTCGGCCACCGATCGGATCGGATGTTCGATGACGGGCCCCACGTCGGGGACGATGTCCAGACCGATCCCGGCGGCCTTGAGCGGCACCACGATGTCGGAGAACAGGATCGCGGCGTCGACGCCGTGCCTGCGCACCGGCTGCAGCGTGATCTCGCAGACCAGCTCGGGGTCGAAGCAGGCCTCCAACATGCGGTGCTGAGCCCGCAACGCGCGGTACTCCGGCAATGAGCGGCCGGCCTGCCGCATGAACCACACCGGCACACGGCGCGGGGTGCGGCCGCTCACGGCGGCAAGATACGGGGAATCGGGCAGCTCCCGGCGGGTATTCATCGGCTCCTATGGTGCCACGTGCCCGCGGGCGCAGACCGTTGCCGGTTCGTGACGCCACCACTACGGCGCGCCTGCGTCCTGTCCTGGCAGTATCCACTAGCGTCAAATGGCGTGACCTCTGCCGAACCGGCCCAGTTCCGGACGGCGGTGGCGGCGATGAATGCCACCACCGTGCGGCCGGAAATCGAGCTGGGTCCGATACGCCCGCCGCAGCGGCTGGCGCCCTACAGCTACGCGCTGGGCGCCGAGGTCCGGCACCCCGAGACCGCGATCATCCCGGAGCGCTCCGAGGGCGACGCGTTCGGGCGGCTGATCCTGCTGCACGACCCCGACGGAGCCGAGGCCTGGGACGGCACCATGCGCCTGGTCGCCTATATCCAGGCTGACCTGGACTCCAGCGAAGCCGTCGACCCGTTGCTGCCCGAGGTGGCCTGGAGCTGGCTCGTGGACGCCCTGGAATCACGTGCCGAGCACGTCACCGCGCTCGGCGGCACCGTCACGGCCACCACCTCGGTGCGCTACGGTGACATATCCGGCCCGCCGCGGGCCCACCAGCTCGAGCTTCGGGCTTCTTGGACCGCGACCGATCTGGAGTTGGGACCGCACGTGGAGGCGTTCTGCGAAGTGCTCGAGCACGCCGCAGGGTTGCCTCCGGCGGGCGTGACCGACCTGAGTTCCCGTACCCGCGCGTGAGATGACCGAAGTAGACCCAGACCCAGCCGAGCCCGACGAGGCCGAAGCAACCCCATTGCTCACCCCTGTCGACGGGGTGCCCGAAGTCTGCGTCACTTCCGGTGAAATCTCCTCTGCAGCAACGTCGCTTGCGAAAGGCAGCGGACCGTTCGCAATCGACGCGGAGCGGGCATCCGGCTTCCGCTACTCCAATCGCGCGTATCTGGTGCAGATCCGCCGCACCGGCTCGGGTACCGCGCTGATCGACCCGGTCAACCATGGCGGCTCCCCCATCGACGCGATGGCACCGGTGGCCGAGGCCCTGTCCCAGGACGAATGGGTGCTGCACGCCGCAGACCAGGATCTGCCCTGCCTGTCCGAGATCGGCCTGCGGCCGGGCAAGCTCTACGACACCGAGTTGGCCGGCCGGCTGGCCGGTTTCGAGCGGGTCAACCTGGCCGCGATGGTGCAACGGCTGCTCGGGCTGCAGTTGATGAAAGGGCACGGCGCGGCCGACTGGTCCAAACGGCCGCTCCCACCGGAATGGCTCAACTACGCCGCCCTGGACGTCGAGGTACTGCTGGAACTGCGCAACGCCGTCGCCGCTGTCCTCGAAGAGCAGGGCAAAACCGACTGGGCCGCACAGGAATTCGAGTACCTGCGCACGTATGTGGCGCAGCCCACCAGACGTGATCGCTGGCGGCGAACCTCCGGGATCCACAAGGTCCGCAATGCACAGGCCCTGTCCGCCGTCCGCGAGCTGTGGACCACCCGCGACACCATCGCCCGCGGCCGCGACATCGCCCCCGGCCGGATCCTGCCCGACTCGGCGATCATCAACGCCGCCACCGCCAATCCCAAGACCGTCGACGAGCTCATCGCACTTCCGGTCTTCGGGGGTTCCAAACAGCGCAAGAGCGCCAAGGTCTGGCTGGACGCGCTGAACCGGGCCAGGGACAACACCGACCCGCCCGAGGCCAACGACGCCCAGAGCGGCCCGCCTCCGGCCGCCCGCTGGGCCAGGCGCAAGCCAGAAGCCGCAGCCCGGCTGGAGGCCGCGCGGGCCGGCCTGGCTGAACTGTCGGAGCGCGTTTCGGTGCCGGCCGAGAACCTCATCACCCCTGAGGTGGTGCGCCGACTGTGCTGGGACTGGCGCCCCGTGGGCGACGTGGCCACCGCGGTGTCGGACTTCCTCGTCGAAGCCAACGTCCGACCCTGGCAGCGGGAGCTCACGGTGCCGGTGCTGGCCAAGGCGCTCAGCTCCGCTGACTGAGGCTCACCCGACTCGCTCGATGTGCGCCAGGAAATGCGTCAGCACGCCCTGCGGATCTTCGATCTGTGGCCAGTGCGCGATGTCGTCCGCGAGCATCACCACGTCGGGATCGGGAACCACCTCGAGATAGCGCTGCGCCATGTGTCGCCCCGAATTCGGGTCCGAAGGCCCGTCGATCAGCCGCATCGGCACCGCGGTCTCCCGCATCGCCCGTACCCAGCGATTCCGGTGGCTGTATCGATCGTCGAGGAACCGGCCGACCTTGTGCAGAACCCGCTTGCCGTCGTTGTACTCCAGGATCTGGTGGAACTTTTCCATGAGCTGTGGCGACGGCTTGGTGTTCACCCCGAACATCTCGTTGATGGTCGGCTCCACGAGCCGACGCGACAACCGGCTGCCCTGTAGCGGACTCATGATGTCGCCCAACGGCGTTCGCGACATCGCCTTCTGCATCAGCCGTGGCGTGTAGGCCTCGTTGAACAGGCCGCCGTTGAGCCAGGTGATCGATGCGATGTTCAGAGCGCCGTAGGCTTGTCCACCGAACTCATGGCGGGCCAACAGTTCCTGGCCGACCGAATCCCCCAGGTCGTGCGCAAGGATGTGGGCGTCGCCGACTCCGAGGTGATGCAGCAGCGCCTCGTGCATATCGGCGTGATCGCGCACCGAGTACTCGTAGGCGACCGGCTTGTCGGAGAAGCCCATTCCGATCATGTCCGGCGCGATGACCCTGAACCGCGCGGTCAGCGTGGGCCAGACCAGCGACCAGTCGAACGAATTGAACGGATAACCGTGGACCAAAAGAAGATTCGGCCCGGTTCCCTCGACCCGGTAGAAGATGTCGAAGCCAAGGTAGTCGAAGACCTGCCCGGCGGTCTTCCAGCGCTGCAATTCGGCGTCCATGTCTGCAACCTAGTTGAGTTCCGATGCTCTGATCGTCCAAGACCGGCAGAAGGGCGATTTCACAAGAACGCCGAGCCTGACCGGAACAGCGTCATGGCGCCGACCACATGCCCGACAAACCCGACGACTGCTAGTCGACCTGCTGGCCGACTTCCTGCTCCCCCACGGGTGCACCGATCGCGGCGATCCATCCGGTGATCTGCCGGGCGATGTGCTGGTCGGTCAGACCGATCTCGGCAAGCACCTCACCGCGCGAGGCATGATCCTGGAAGGCCTGCGGGACACCGAGATCCCGGCATGGCACGTCGATCTCGGCGTGGCGTAGCGCCGCGGACACCGACGAGCCGATGCCGCCGTGCACGCCGTTGTCCTCGACGGTGACCACCAGTTTGTAGTCGCGGGCCAGTTCACCCAGTACCTCTGGCACCGGAAGTACCCAGCGCGGATCCACCACCGTCACGCCGATGCCCTGATTGCGCAGCCGCTCGGCGACGGCCAGTGCCATCGACGCGAACGAACCCACCGCGACCAGCAATACGTCGTCGGTCAGACCGGCCGCCGGGACGCCGAGCACATCGACGCCACCGCGCCGCTCGATTGCCGGAATGTCTTCGCCCACATCGCCTTTCGGGAACCGAAGGGCAGTCGGACCGTCGCTGACCGCCAACGCCTCGCCCAGTTCCTCCCGCAGCCGCGCCCCGTCGCGAGGGGCGGCGACCCGGATGCCCGGGATGATTCCGAGGATCGAAAGATCCCACACCCCGTTGTGGCTGGCGCCGTCCGGTCCGGTGACACCGGCCCGGTCCAGCACCATGGTGACGGGCAGCTTGTGCAGTGCCACATCCATCATCAGTTGGTCGAACGCGCGGTTGAGGAACGTCGAGTAGATCGCCACCACCGGATGCAGGCCACCCATGGCCAGGCCGGCCGCCGAGGTCATGGCGTGCTGCTCGGCGATACCGACGTCGAAGAACCTGTCGGGGAACCGATCCCGGAACACGCTCAGGCCGGTGGGCCCCGGCATGGCCGCGGTGATGGCCACGACGTCACGTCGTTTGGTGCCGATCTTGACGAGCTCGTCGGAGAACACCGACGTCCAGCCGGGCGCGGACGCCTTCGTCGGCAGCCCCGTCTCCGGATCGATGACGCCGCAGGCGTGCATCTGATCCGCTTCGTCGTTCTCGGCGTGCGCGTAGCCCATGCCCTTGCGGGTCACCACGTGGACGATCACCGGAGCCTTGAAGCCACGGGCGTGGCGCAACGCATTCTCCACGGCATGCTCGTCATGGCCGTCGATCGGACCGACGTACTTGAGCCCCAGATCGGTGAACATCACCTGCGGGGCCACCGCGTCCTTGATGCCCGCCTTGATGCTGTGCATGCACTGGTAGCAGAACTCGCCGACCACTGGCAGCCCACGCACGGCCCGGCGGCCCTCTTCCAGGAACCGCTCATAGGCCGGCTGCAACCGCAGGCCCGCGAGGTGATCGGCGAACCCGCCGATGGTCGGCGCATAACTGCGGCCGTTGTCGTTGACGACGATGACCACCGGCCGATTACCCGTGGCGATGTTGTTCAGCGCCTCCCAGCACATGCCGCCGGTGAGGGCACCGTCACCGACGACCGCGACGACGTGTCGATTGCGGTGCCCGGTGAGCTCGAATGCCTTGGCCAGACCATCGGCGTAGGACAACGCCGTGCTGGCATGGCTGGACTCCACCCAGTCATGCTCGCTCTCGCTGCGCGACGGGTACCCCGACAGGCCGTCCTTGCACCGCAGGGTGTCGAAATCCTGTGCGCGCCCGGTGAGCATCTTGTGCACATAGGCCTGATGTCCGGTGTCGAAGACGATCGGATCGTGCGGCGAATCGAACACGCGATGCAGCGCCAACGTGAGTTCGACGACACCCAGGTTGGGGCCAAGATGCCCGCCGGTTGCAGCGACCTTGTGAATCAGGAACTGACGGATTTCCTGTGCCAGATCAGTCAACTGAGACTGAGACAGGTGCTGCAGATCAGCCGGACCGCGGACCTGTTCAAGCATTCCGCCAGTGTACGCACGCATCCCGACGTCAGTCGTGCCGAGGCGCATAGACATCAGGCACGCCGTCATGGTCGGCGTCGGTGGTTTCCAGAACATGAATCCGGCGATAAACGGCGTTCCGCGACACCAGGACCACCGCGGCAAGCAGACCGGCGATCACCGATCCGGTGAGCACGGCGATCTTGACCTCATCGTCGGCGACCGGATGCTCGGCGAAGGCGAGTTCTCCGATGAGCAGCGACACAGTGAACCCGATGCCGGCGAGCAAGGCCACACCGAGCACGTCACGCCAGGCCAAGTCCTCGTCGAGGCTGGCTTTGGTGAACCTCGACAGCAGATAGGTGGTCCCCAGCACACCTATGGGCTTGCCGAGCACCAGACCGGCGATCACCCCGATGGTCAGTGGATCTCTCAGCGCGGAGGCGAATCCCGACACGCCGCCGAGGGTGACTCCTGCCGCGAAGAATGCGAACACCGGGACTGCGACTCCCGCCGACAGTGGACGCACGCGATGCTCGAAGTAGTCGGCACTGGCATGCTTTCCCAGCACAGGCACCGTGAAACCCAGCAACACGCCGGCCACGGTGGCGTGTACGCCACTGGCATGCATCAAAGCCCACGCCGCCACGGCCAGCGGCAACAACACCCATTCCTGCCTGACGCCGCGCTGGACCGCCACGCCGTACAACGCGATCGGAATCAGCGACAGCAGCAGCGGTACCGGCGCCAGATGATCGGTGTAGAAGACCGCGATGACCAGGATCGCCAGCAGATCGTCGACAACTGCGAGCGTGAGCAGGAAGATCCGTAGCGCCGACGGCAGGTGTGTGGACAGTACGGCCAGCACGGCCAGCGCGAACGCGATGTCGGTGGCGATCGGCACCGCCCAACCGCCGGCGTTTTCGGAATGACCGGTGGACAGGTTGATCGCGAGGAATATCCCCGCCGGAACCACCATGCCGCCGACGGCGGCCGCAATCGGAAGCGCGGCACGGGCCGGGTCCCGCAGATCCCCGGCGACGAATTCGCGCTTGAGTTCGACCCCGACGACGAAGAAGAAGATGGCCAGCAGCCCGTCGGCCGCCCACGCGGACACGCTGAGATTCAGGTGTAGAGATTCCGGCCCGAGCATGACCGACGACAGGTTGTGGTAGCTCTCCGACCACGGTGAGTTGGCCCAGGCCAGGGCGGCCGTCGCCGAGGCCAGCAACATCGCGCCGCCGACGGTTTCGGCGCGCAACAATTGCGAGACGCGTTGCCACTCCCGCCACGAGCCACGCGAGAGCAGGCGTCGCCCGGTCCGGTCACCTTCAGCATTCATCGGCACGCCTCCCAGGTCAGCACGAAATGGCGCCGACCAGGCTTCCCGGCACACCGATACCTAACGCTAGCAGCAGATCCGCACACAGGTGCGCCGGGCCACATCCGGGTCGTATGGTGCTGGAGTGCAAGCAGAGGACATCGCTGAGGATTTTCCGGTGATCTCCGCCGAGGCCGACGCACTCGACGCCGCTCACATGCTCGCCGAGCACCGCCTCCCCGGCATCGTGGTGACCGATACCTCCGGGCTGCCCCACGCGGTCCTGCCGGCCGCTGAAGTGGTCCGGCTCATCATTCCGCAGTACGTTCAGGACGATCCGGCTCTGGCCGGCGTGCTCGACGAGTCGATGGCTGATCGGATCGCCGAGAAGCTGCACGGCAAGACGGTGCGAGAAGTGCTGCCCAAGCATCTGATCGACGTTCCTTCCGCGCGCGCCGACGACACCATCATCGAAGTCGCCGCGTTGATGGCGAAGTTGCGAAGTCCGCTGGTCGCAGTCCTCAAGGACGGGGAGATGCACGGGGTGATCACGGCGTCGCGGCTGCTCGAGGCCGCATTGAGGCACTGATTGTCGATGGCTGCTTTCGCGATCGGCGTCTTCGTCATCGCCTACGTTCTGATTGCCAGTGATCGGATCAACAAGACCACGGTCGCCCTGGGCGGTGCGGCCGTCGTCCTGGCCTTCGGTGTGGTCGAGTCCGATGACGCATTCTTCTCACACGAAACCGGCATCGACTGGGACGTCATCTTCCTGCTGCTCGGGATGATGATCATCGTCAGCGTGCTGCGCCAGACCGGCGTATTCGAGTACGTCGCCATCTGGGCAGCCAAGCGGGCCAAGGGCTCGCCCCTGCGGATCATGATCCTGCTGGTGCTGGTCACCGCCCTGGCTTCGGCGCTGCTGGACAACGTGACCACGGTTCTGCTGATCGCGCCGGTCACGTTGCTGGTCTGCGACCGGCTCGCGATCAACGCGGTTCCGTTCCTGATGGCAGAGGTGTTCGCCTCCAACATCGGCGGCGCCGCGACCCTGGTGGGAGATCCGCCCAACATCATCATCGGCAGCCGCGGCGATCTGACCTTCAACGACTTCCTGCTGCACATGACGCCGATCGTGATCATCGTGGTGCTGGCCTTCCTCGCTGTGCTGCCGCGACTGTTCCGTGGCTCCTTCGAGGTCGAGGCCGAACGGGTGGCAGACGTCATGGCCCTGCAAGAGCGTGAGGCGATCCGTGACTCGGGTCTGTTGATCAAGTGCGGTGTCGTGCTCGGCCTGGTGTTCGCGGCGTTCATCCTGCACTCCGTCATCCACGTCGCCCCGTCCGTGGTGGCACTCATCGGCGCCGGTCTGCTCATCGTGCTCTCGCGGCTCGATCGCTCCGACTACCTGTCCGGCGTGGAGTGGGAGACGCTGCTGTTCTTCGCCGGCCTGTTCGTCATGATCGGCGCACTGGTCAAGACCGGTACCGTTGACGCGCTGGCCAGGGCGGCCACCGAGGCCACCGGAGGCAACGCCCTCCTGACGGTGATGCTCATTCTGGGGGTATCGGCACCGGTATCGGGTGTCATCGACAACATTCCCTACGTCGCGACCATGGCGCCGATCGTGTCCGGACTCTCCGCATCGATGCCCGAAATCGCTCATCCCGATTCCCTCTGGTGGGCTTTGGCCCTGGGTGCCGACTTCGGCGGGAATCTGACCGCCATCGGTGCCAGCGCCAATGTGGTGATGCTCGGCATTGCCCGCCGCGCAGGCACCCCGATCTCGTTCTGGGAATTCACTCGCAAAGGGATCGTGGTGACGGCGCTTTCGGTGTCGCTGTCGGCCCTCTACTTGTGGTTGCGCTATTTCGTCCTGTGATGAGGTAGACGATGTCGGCGGCAGCGCCTCAAACCGGCAACAAAACCACGACCCACGTGATTACGTAGGGTGTAGGCGAAGTCGATTACTCCGGGGTGCGGGTTGAGTCCATTCGATAACTACTACGCGCGTACTGCCCTGCTCGCTGCGCAGGGCAAGCGCACCCGGATGCAACGCACGATCGGGACCACGATCGTCGGGTTGAGCCTCATCCCACTGCTGGTGTTGACCAGCCCGAAGGGGCCGCACGGCAGCCTCCAGTACGTGGCGGTGGCCGTGAGCATCGGTGGACTGATCCTGGCGCAATGGTGGTGGCGGCGCCAATGGCCCAGCCGCACCCAGTCCTGGATCGTCGTGTCCATCGGCACCGCCTGTATCGCGGCGACGTGCATCCTGCTGGTCGACCCGGTGGTCGGCCTCATGGGATCCAGCGCATTGAGCCTGATCACCGCCTACACCGCCTTCCTGCACAGTCCCCGGGTACTGCACCTGACCTGGGCAGCCTCCGGTGTGGTGGTGGGCTTCCTCGCATACCGGGTGGCGCTGATCGACGCGTGGCTCGGGATCGCCGGCGCGCTGGTCGCGGTTCTGGTGATCCTTGGCACCTCCGCGCTGTGCCGGATGGCCGTCGAGTTGATCGAACCCGACCGCGTCCAGCACCCCAATGAGATCGACCCGCTGACCGGTCTGCTCAACCGCGAGGCCTTCGACATGCACACCGCCACGATGCTGGGCTCGCACAGCCGCCACGACGATCAATACCTGGTGATCGTGGCGGTCGGGATCGACGACATGGCGCTGCTGAGCGACATGGACGGCAGCCACAGCACCTTGCACGCCCGCGTCGCCGTGGCCCAGGCCATCCGCGAGACCGTGCGCCACAAAGTGCCGCTGGCCCACGTCTCCGACAGCGAGTTCCTGATCGCCGACGTCTTCAAGACCAACGACCCCTCGCCGCTGGTCAACCGGATCCGGATGGCCATCACCACCACACCCATGCGCCTGACGGCCAGCATCGGCACGGCGTGTAGTCAGTTGCGCCCGTTGACCGAGTTGCCCACTCCGCAGGTTGTCGACGCCCTGGTGGGCCTGGCCGACACCGCGATGAACCAGTCGCGGGCCGAGGGCGGCAACCGGGCCACCTACGCACACTTCCCCACCCCGACGATGGGCCCCGACGTCGGGGAGTGACCGACCCGGGTCAGCGGGTCAGCACCGCGACGCACTCCACGTGATGGGTCAGCGGGAACGAATCGAACACCCGCAACTCCTCCACCGTGTAGCCGTGGCCGAGGTAGAGCCCGATGTCACGGGCGAATGAAGCTGCCTCACAACCGATGTGGATCACGCGTGGCACGCCGGTGGCCGTCAGCGCGTCGATCACGTCGCGGCCGGCGCCGGTGCGCGGCGGGTCGAGCACCGCGACGTCGGGCCGTCCCGGCTCGGCGGACAGGGCGCGCCGGACCGAGTCGGTCACAATCGAGACCCAGGGCAAGTCGGCCAGCGCGCCACGCGCCGCACGCGACGCCCCGCGCGAAGTGTCGACGGTCAGCACGCGTCCGCCCGGCCCGACCTGTCCGGCCAGCGCCGCGGCGAACACCCCGGCACCGCCGTACAGATCCCACGCCGTCATGCCCGGCTGCAGCCCGGACCAATCGGCCACCAGCCCGCTGTAGAGGGCCGCTGCGTCGCGGTGGGCCTGCCAGAACGCCGTCACCGGCAGCATCCACCGCCGCCCGCCGACGCGTTGCACCGCCTCGTAATCGCCCTCGACGACACGCGTCGGATTCCTCGGACCGGAGGCCGGGCTGCCTTTGCGGACCGTGGCCTTCGGGCCCGACTGCACGATGTGCCGGCGACCGTCGGAGTCCAGTACCGCATGTACGTGCGCGCCCGGGGTCCAACGCATCGCGGCCAGGCCATCGGTCAGTTCGGCGGGCAGTTGTCCGCACTGTAGGTCGGTGACCAACTCGGCGCTGTGGTAGCGGTGCAATCCGGCCCGGCCGTCTGCGGTGGTGTCCAGCCGCACGCGGGTCCGCCAGCCGAGAACGTCACCGGCACCGACCGGCTCGGCTACCGCGGTCTGCTCGTCGCGCCAGGTGAATCCGCCCAGCCGCGACAGCTGGTTGGCCACCACCGAGCCCTTGAGCCGCCGCGCGGCCTCCGGCTCGGCGAACGCCAGATCGCAGCAGCCGGCACCGTGTACCCCGGCGATCGGGCACAGCGAACCGACGCGGTCCCCGGAAGCTTCCAGGACCTCGACAACCTCCGCGTGCCAATATGATCCACGCTCGTCGAATACGTTGACCCGCACTGTCTCTCCGGGCAGTGCGTAGCGGACGAACACCACTCGCCCGTCGTGACGGGCCACGCAACTGCCACCGTTGGCGGCCGGCCCTGTGGTCAGCGTCAGTTCCGTCATTCCAGGAATCCCCTACGGGCATCACCCGGGGTGGAGCGTGGCTGCAGCGCCTTCAAGCGCTCCGAGGAATTCAACTGCCACGGAACCGATGTCACCATCACATTGGGCATGAACAACAGCCGCCCCTTGAGCCGCAACGCACTTTGATTGTGCAAGACCTGCTCCCACCAGTGCCCCACGACGTACTCGGGAATGAACACCGTCACCACGGTACGAGGCGATTCCTTCGTCACCCGCTTGACGTAATCCAGTACCGGGCGGGTGATCTCGCGATAAGGAGAAGCGATCACCTTCAGCGGAACACTGATGTCGCTGTCCTCCCACTGATGCACGAGCGCACGGGTCTCGGCGTCGTCGACGCTGACCGTGATGGCCTCCAGCACGTCCGGGCGGGTGGCCCGGGCATAGGCCAGCGCCCGTTTGGTCGGCAGATGCAGTTTGGACACCAGCACGACGGCGTGGTTGCGACTGGGCAGCACGATGTCGCCTGCGTCCTCGTCCTCCTTTTCGAGCTCGCGGGCCACGGTGTCGTAATGCCGATGGATCAACTTCATCAGGATGAACAGCGCCGACATCGCCAGGATCGCTATCCACGCGCCCGCGGCGAACTTCGTCACCACGACAACCACCAGCACCGCACCCGTGGCCGTCAGGCCGATCGCGTTGATGACGCGCGAGCGCATCATGTTCCGCCGCACCGCCAGATCGGTTTCGGTGCGCAACAACCGGGTCCAGTGCCGGACCATGCCGATCTGACTGAGCGTGAACGACACGAACACGCCGACGATGTAGAGCTGGATCAGCGCGGTCACCTCGGCGCGGAAGGCCACCACGAAAGCGATGGCCGCGAAAGCCAGGAACAGGATGCCGTTGGAGAACGCCAGCCGGTCACCGCGAGTGTGCAGCTGTCGTGGCAGGAATCGGTCCTGGGCCAGAATCGACCCCAGCACTGGGAACCCGTTGAAGGCCGTGTTTGCCGCCAGCACCAGGATCAGCGCCGTCACCCCGGCAATCAGGAACAGCCCGACGGGGAAATCGTGGAACACCGCATTGGCGAGCTGCGCGATCAACGTTTTCTGGTGATAGTCCGGTGGCGCGCCGACCAGCTGTTCGAGCGGGCGTTCGGCGATCTGCACACCGGTGGCCCTAGCCAGGACGATCATGCCCATGAACAGCGTCACAGCGATCAGACCGAGCAACAACAAAGTGGTCGCGGCATTCCGCGACTTGGGCTTGCGGAATGCCGGCACGCCATTGCTGATCGCCTCGACCCCGGTCAGCGCCGCCGAACCCGAGGAGAACGCCCGGGCCACCAGGAACACCAGCGCGAAGCCGAGCACCTGTCCGTGTTCGGAATGCATTTCGAAGCCTGCCGATTCGGCGCGCAGCTCATTGCCCAGCACATAGATCTGGAACAGGCCCCAACCCAGCATGACGAACATGCCGAACATGAATGCGTACGTCGGTATCGCGAATGCCGTGCCAGACTCACGGATTCCCCGCAGGTTGATCGAGGCCAGCAACAGGATCGCCACAACGGCGAACAACACCTTGTGCTGAGCGACAAACGGAATCGCCGAACCGATGTTGGACATCGCCGATGACATCGAGACGGCCACCGTCAGCACATAGTCCACGAGCAGCGCGCTGGCGACCGTGAGCCCTGCCGTGTGCCCCAGGTTGGTTGTCACGACCTCGTAGTCGCCGCCACCCGACGGGTAGGCATGCACATTCTGCCGGTAGCTCGCTATCACGATGAGCATGACCCCGGCCACAGCAAGGCCGATCCAGGGCGCCATCGAATAAGCGGTCAGCCCGGCAACCGACAGCACCAGAAAGATTTCCTCGGGCGCATAAGCCACCGACGACAAGGCGTCGGAGGCGAACACCGGAAGGGCGATCCGTTTGGGCAGGAGGGTGTGGGAGAGCTTGTCGCTGCGGAACGGCCGCCCCAGTACCAACCGGCGCGCCGCCGTCGAAAGCTTGGACACGAGAGCCAAGACTAAGCCCGAACGCGATAAGGCGTGACAAAGCTGTAGCGTTCCGGGTGCACGGTTAGCGCAACAGCGCATTTCTGCCACCGGAAAGGAACCGTCGGGTGCGTGTAGTCGTCATGGGGTGCGGCCGAGTGGGCGCCTCCCTCGCAGACAGCCTGGCCCGGATCGGCCACGAGGTAGCGGTCATCGACCGCGACAGCACTGCATTTCACCGGCTCTCGCCGGACTTCGCCGGTGAGCGTGTGCTCGGCATGGGCTTCGACCGCGACGTGCTGCTGCGTGCCGGCATCGAGGAGGCCGGCGCGTTCGCCGCGGTCTCCTCGGGCGACAACTCGAACATCATCTCGGCCCGGGTGGCCCGCGAGACGTTCGGTGTCGAACGCGTGGTGGCCCGTATCTACGACGCCAAGCGCGCCGCGGTCTACGAGCGCCTCGGTATCCCCACCGTGGCCACGGTGCCGTGGACCACAGATCGGCTGCTCAATGTGCTGACCAGAGAGACCGAGACCACCAAGTGGCGGGATCCGTCGGGCAATGTGGGCGTCGCCGAACTTCCGCTGCACCAGGATTGGGCCGGGCACCTGGTCACCGACCTGGAAGCGGCCACGGGTGGGCGGGTGGCCTTCATGATCCGGTTCGGCAACGGCTATCTGCCCGAACCGAAAACCGTGATCCAGGCCGGCGACCAGGTGTACGTGGCCGCGGTGTCCGGGCACATCGCCGAGGCACTGGCCATCGCGGCGCTGCCGCCGAGCGAGGACCTCGGATCCGAATGACAGCCATCATCCCTGCCAACGACGATTCTCAGGAGATGTCGCGCCGATGAAAGTTGCCATCGCCGGGGCCGGGGCGGTCGGTCGCTCGATCGCCCGCGAGTTGCTCGACAGCGATCACGACGTGACGCTGCTGGAGCGCAATCCCGACCACATCGACGTCGACGCCATACCGGCCGCGCACTGGCTGCTCGGTGATGCCTGTGAGCTCACCCTGATGGAATCGGTCAAGCTCGAAGAGTTCGACGTGGTGATCGCGGCGACCGGTGACGACAAGGTCAATGTCGTGGTCAGCCTGCTGGCCAAGACCGAATTCGCGGTACCCAGGGTGGTGGCACGCGTCAACGATCCGCGCAACGAGTGGCTGTTCGACGAGAACTGGGGCGTGGATGTCGCGGTGTCGACGCCGCGCATGCTGGCCTCACTGGTCGAGGAGGCCGTTGCCGTCGGCGATCTGGTGCGCCTGATGGAGTTCCGGAAGGGACAGGCCAACCTGGTCGAGATCACCCTTCCCGACGACACCCCGTGGGGCGGACGTCCGGTCAAACGCCTCGAGCTGCCACGTGACACCGCTCTGGTGACGATCCTGCGCGGGGCCAGGGTGATCGTGCCCGAATCCGACGAGCCACTGGAGGGTGGCGACGAGTTGTTGTTCGTCGCTGTCACCGAGTCCGAGGACGAACTGCGCGAACTGCTGCTGCGTCCGGAGCCGCGCTAGCCCGGCGCACGCCGCTCAGTCGTCCAGGCTGCGGCTGGAGTCCTCGGCGTGTACGGCGCGTTGTGCGGCCCGGATGGCCAGATAGGTCACCAGCGCCGCGACGGCGGTCAGCGGCCAGCCCATCGCGATCCGCGCGAAGCCCAGCCAACCCGTCTGATCGGAGTCATAGAGGTACTGCTGCACCAGGAACCGCGACGCGAACACCGCGACCCAGGTGAGCGTGGCGACGTCGAACGCCAGCACTGCTTTACGGACGTCGCGCCAGGCCCGGTCGTGGGTGTTGACCCAGCCCCAGATGTAGCCGACCACCGGACGGCGGATCACCACCGAGACCGCGAACAACACGGCGTACAACAGTGAGCTCCAGATACCAAGCAGGAAATAGCCTTTCGACTCCCCCACCAGGTAGGCGATGAGCGCACTGACGCCGACGGCGAAGAATCCCGACACCGCGGGCTGCACGGATTCCCGGCGGACCAGCCGCCAGATCAGGATCAGTGTCGCCACGCCGAGCGCGGCAGCGATCGCGGGCACCAGCCCGAACATCGTCGACACCGGAACGAACACCACCACCGGCAGGGACGAGTAGATCAGCCCGCTGACGCCGCCCATCTGCTCGAGCACCGCCCGGCCGCCTCGGTGGGCAGGGGGCGACGCCGGATCACTCTCGGGGGATTGAGGGGCGCTGCCGGTGTCGTTTTCGGCCTGGCTCACTTCTGGATTTCGTAGCGGGGGTTGTAAATCGCCTTGGCGCCGTTCTCCAGCTTGCCGACCCGGCCGTGCACCCGCAGGGTGCAGCCCGACTCGATACCCGGAATGCGGCGCTGCCCGAGCCACACCAACATCACCGTGTCGGTTCCGTCGAACAGTTCGGCTTTGATGCCGCCGGAACACCCCTTGCCATTACATTCGACGCTGCGCAGGGTGCCGACCATCGTCACTTCCTGGCCGCGCTGGGCGTCGATCGCCTTGAGCGCGCCGGTATTGACGGCTTCGTCACTGAGCTCTTCGACATCGAGCTGTTCGGGGTCTTCCGTCAGGCGTCGCGTAAGCCGGCGCAGATACCCTTCGGCCGTAGCCATGGCCTCTCCTGACCTTCTGCGGATCCACTGTGAATCCGCCCAACCAACGCCACGGTAGACCTCTTGTTGACCGAATGCCACGTGGGGTACGGGTCGGCACGCCGACGATTTGACGGGGCAGGCACGATCATGTGATGAGCGTCATCCTTCGCGGTGTCCCAACCGTTTTGCTGCCCGGTACCGGATCCGACGACGACTACGTCTACCGGGCTTTTTCGGATGCGCTGCACGGCGCCGACGCACTCGTGGTGACCCCGCCGCCGACCCCGGAACGACTTGTCGCCGGTTACCTGCACGCCCTCGACGACGCGGCCCGGTCGGGGCCGATCGCGGTGGGCGGGGTGTCCATCGGCGCCGTCGTGGCGGCACGGTGGGCGTTGGACCATCCCAGCCGAACCGTGGCGGTGCTGGCCGCCTTGCCGCCATGGACGGGATCTTCTCAGCACGCCCCGGCCGCACTGTTGGCGCGGCACTCCGCCGAGCTGCTGCGCCGGGACGGGTTGGCGGCCACAGTTGCGCAGATGCGCGCCTCCAGCCCGCCGTGGCTGGCCGATGAGCTGGCCCGCTCCTGGGTGGGCCAGTGGCCGACGCTGCCGGATGCGCTGGAGGAAGCCGCCGGTTACCGCGCGCCCGGCAGTGCCGAGCTCGAACGACTCGGGGTGCCCATGGGCGTCGCGGTGGCCACCGATGATCCCGTGCATCCGGCCGAAGTCGGATACGAGTGGGTGGCCGCAGCCCCTCGATCGGCGCTGCGGTCGGTCACGCTGGACCAGATGGGGCTCGACACCGGCGTGTTGGGCGCGGCCTGTCTGGCGGCGCTGCAGGAGGCCGCCAGCGACACCGTGGCGGGTTGAGGGACTACTACCCGCCGGTGATGGTCCGCAGCTGCTGCATCGCCGAGCCCTGCACGCTTCGGCGCGCCACCGGGTCGGCCGGTGGCTCATCCTGCGGAGGCATCTGCGCCGCGGTGGTGAGCTGCTGGGCGGCCTGCTGCATCGCGGCCTGCTGCGCTGCAGCCCGCAGTTGGGCAGCCATCGGCTCGGGCAGCTGCACCTGCAGCGGTGTGCGCACCGGCATCGGCGTATCGCCGCGACGAATCACGCTGTCGGCCAACGAGGTCCGTGCCTCGTCGGCGAGGGCGTCGATGGTTTCGGGGGAACCGTTGACCACACAGCGCACCATCCAGCGGTAGCCGTCGACACCGATGAAGCGCACCACGCCGCCGTTACCCGCACCGACCACCTCGCGGCCCCACGGACCGTCCTGGATGTTCACCGAGCTGGCGTCCTTGCGCAGTGATTCGGCGAGTTCGCCCGCCACCTCACGCCACAGGCCCGCACTCTTGGGTGCGGCGTAGGCGGCGATGGTGAACCGCCCGTTCGGGGTCACCACCCACACCGCGCTGGGCGCACCGGCCTCGTTGAGCTCGACCTGGACCTGTCCACCGTCGGGCATCGGGATCAGGACCGAACCGAGATCCAGCCTGCCCTGCGTCGCCACCTCCGGATCGTCGAAGTCCTCGATGTCGAACGGGCCGTCGTCGGAACCCTCGTCGAAATCGGCCGGCTCCGCTGCGTCCGGTTGGTCGACGACCTGCTCGTCGTCGCTCTGACGAACCGGCTCGTCCGCCGATTCCTTGCTCTTGCGTTTTCCGAATGCCATCACAAACTCGCATGTCCGCCGGAGGAACCGTGGCCACCGTCGCCACGGGAGGTGTCGGCCAGGCCGGCCTCGTCGAACGAGGTCACCTCGACCAACTCGGGCAGTTCTACCCGCTGTACCAACAACTGGGCAATCCGGTCACCGCGCTTGACCACGATCGGCGTGCCGGGATCGAGGTTGATCAGCGAAATCTTGATCTCGCCGCGGTAACCGGCGTCTATCGTGCCCGGACTGTTGACGATCGAAAGCCCCACGCGGGCAGCCAGACCCGAGCGCGGATGGATCAGTCCCACCATTCCGTGCGGAATGGCCACGGCGACACCGGTGGGCACGAGCTCGCGTTGCCCGGGTGCCAGTTCGACATCGCGCGCGCTGTAGAGGTCTACGCCCGCGTCCCCATCGTGCGCCCGGCTGGGCATCGGTAGTTCGCGGTCCAATCGGACGACCGCCAGAGAGGTGGACACGACGTCACAGATTACTCTGAGCCGCGTGTCAGACACGCGCGCAACCACCCGAAGCGTTCCATACCGCGAACGGTTGTGGGTGCCTTGGTGGTGGTCACTGCCGGCTGCGGTGCTGGCAGGGGTGATCGCGTTCGAGGTCGGCCTGGCTGCCCCGGCCATTCCGGCATGGTTGCCGTACGTGTTGCTCTTCGGCGTGGCGGCGGCCGTGCTGATGTGGTTCAGCAAGACCGAATTGAAGGTGGTGCGTGACAGCGCCGGCGACACCGAGTTGTGGATCGGCGACGCGCACCTGCCGACGAGTGTGATCTCCCGGACCGCGGAAGTGCCGCGGTCAGCCAAGTCGGCTGCGTTGGGCCGTCAGCTCGATCCCGCTGCCTTCGTCGTGCACCGGGCCTGGATTGGCCCGATGGTGCTGGTTGTGCTCGACGATCCCGATGACCCCACCCCGTATTGGCTCATCAGTTCTCGTCGTCCGGATCGTGTCCTCGCAGCGCTGGGCGGCTGAAGCGGCTGAACCGCAAATCACCGCCGCAGCGGTCGTACCGCCGTCAGGCGGCGCAGTCGGTGCAGATCATCACGCCGTTCTTCTCGCTTGCCAGCCGGCTCCGGTGGTGCACCAGAAAGCAGCTGGAGCAGGTGAACTCGTCGGCCTGCTTCGGGACCACCCGCACCGACAGTTCCTCGCCGGACAGATCCGCGCCCGGCAGCTCGAACGACTCGGCCGATTCAGATTCGTCGACATCCACCACGGCGGATTGCGCCTCGTTGCGACGTGCCTTGAGCTCCTCGAGCGAATCCTCGGAAACCTCGTCTGCCTCGGAGCGTCGTGGAGCGTCGTAGTCGGTAGCCATCGTCTTTGTCCCCTCCCTTACCTTGCAGCAGAGCTTTGTACCAGCGTCGAACGCATTCCCCAAATGATTCGTGCCCGTATTGCCACACGTTTCAGTGTGATTTACATCACACTACCGTCTGAGCTCTGATGCATCAGCGAACACGTTTGCCCTTAGAGTGCACATGTGGTCGCGCAAATCACCGATGGCACAGCTTTCGACCGGCACGGTCGACCGTTCCGTCGGCGCAGTTTCGTTCCCGGCATCGTGCTCTTCGCCACGCTGGCGGTGGTGACGATGGTCGTCTGGATCGTCGCGCTCAGCCAGCCGACGGATGTGCATGAAGCCACGGTCTGCAACAACCCACCGCCGGCCACCGATCCGGCAGCACCCAAGCTCGGTGAGCAGGTCGCCAGCTCGGCGATGACAGACGTCACGCCGGCTCCGCTGGCCGAGACCCGGATCAGGGTGCTCAACGCCAGCGGACAGGGCGGCCAGGCCGGTGAGGTCGCCGGCGCGTTGCGCGATCTCGGCTTCGCCCAACCCGAGGCGGCGAACGACCCGATCTACTCCACCACGCGCCTGGAATGCCAGGGCCAGATCCGGTTCGGCCCATCGGGCCGGACTGCGGCCGCCGCGGTGTGGCTGGTGGCTCCGTGCACCGAACTGTTCCAGGACGAAAGGCCGGACGCCACAGTCGATCTGGCCCTGGGCACCGAGTTCAGCGAACTCGCCAGCAATGACGACATCAAGGCCGTGCTGGCCAGCCTGCGGCCCGACGCCACTGCTCCGTCGGATTCCGCGCTGCTGTCAAAGATCCACACCGGCACCTGCTAGCGCGTCGCACAGGGCGTCGGCAACGCCCGGCGCCGACGCAACCACCTGCTCGGAATCGGGTGTGGTGGGCAACCGCACCGTCGCCCCCGCCTCGGCGGCGATCAACGCCGCCGCGGCCCAATCCCAGACCTGAACGCCCTCCTCGTAATAGGCGTCCAACCGGCCCGCTGCGACCATGCACAGGTCCAGCGCGCACGAACCGATACGACGCACATCACGCACCGCGGGCAGTAGCTGGGCCATGACTCTGGCCTGCCGAGCGCGACGGCCGGGGTCATAGGCGAAGCCGGTACCCAGCAGCGCCATGGACAGATCCCGGACAGCGCTGCACCGCAGCGCTGTCCGCACCCCGTCACGCACCACCGCCGCACCATGGCCCAGGGCAGCCGAGTACACCTCACCGCCGGGCACGTCCGCCACGGCTCCGGCCACCGATCGCCCGTCGTACTGCACGGCCACCGACACCGCGTAGGCCGGGATCCCGTAGACGAAGTTGACCGTGCCGTCGATCGGGTCGAGCACCCAGCTCAATCCGGGGCGATCATCGCGCCGACCGCCCTCCTCTTCTCCGAGGATCGGCTCTGAGGGCCGCAACACCGCCAGCCGCTCACGTAACCACCGCTCGGTCTCGGTGTCGACGATGGTGACGGGGTCGGTCGGTGTGCTCTTCGATCTGACGGTCCGCACGTCGTCACGTACCGCGACTCCGTCGGAGCTGAACACCTCGGCGCGCCGGCGCGCGACGAAGGCGGCGGCCTCGGTAGCCAGCTGCTCGGCCACGACCCGCAAGGCGGGAGCATCGAAACTGTTGTCGGTCACTGCCCTATCGCAACATCTTCGGCCCGAAAAGTCGCTGTGCGACGGCGGGCCGGACCACACGCGGGTGCGATGTTCAGCGACTAGGGTGGGGCGCGCCTTGGTTTGTCCCTCGCCCCGTCCGACAGCGCACCGCCTGTCCCACAAAGGAGCACCCCATGACCGCAGCCGATGCACCAACGGCAGATCCGGTTCCGGCCGTCGAAGTCCAACGCCGAGGATTCGGCGTCGACGTCGGCGGCAGCGGGATCAAGGGCGGCATCGTCGACCTCGACACCGGGCTCCTCGTCGGCGAGCGTTTCAAGCTCGACACGCCGCAGCCGTCCACACCGGAAGCGGTCACGAAAACGGTGGCTGCGGTGGTGGCCGAGTTCGGTTGGACGGGCAGTGTGGGCGTCACCTACCCGGGCGTCGTGACCGAAGGCATCGTGCGCACCGCGGCCAATGTCGACAAAGGGTGGATCGGCGTGAACGCCGCCGAGGTGATCAGCACCGCACTCGGCGGGCGGCCGGTGCGTGTGCTCAACGATGCCGACGCGGCAGGTCTGGCCGAGGAGCACTACGGGGCGGGTAAGGACAACTCCGGTGTCGTGGTGCTGCTGACCTTCGGCACCGGTATCGGCTCCGCGGTCATTCACAACGGAGTGTTGTTGCCCAACACCGAATTTGGGCACTTGGAGGTGGACGGCAAGGAGGCCGAACACCGCGCTGCGTCCTCGGTGAAGGAGCGCAAGGACTGGAGTTACGCGCGGTGGAGCGAAGAGGTGAACAAGGTTCTGGTGACGATCGAGAACGCGATCTGGCCCGATCTGTTCATCGCCGGCGGCGGGATCAGCCGCAAGTCCGAGAAGTGGCTGCCACTGCTCAAGATCCGCACCCCGATCGTCCCCGCGGCGTTGCTCAACACCGCGGGCATCGTCGGCGCCGCCATGGCCAGCCAGCTTCCCGGCACCACCAACCCGCAAGCTACCGCCGGGTAACTTCGCTGAGTCTGCCGGGCGACGTGCCGAAATTTGCCGCTCGCGACGGTGAACACCCACAGTGTCGTTACAATGGTCCTCGGCGGCCGCCTACCGAATAGCGGTGAATATCCCAGCCGATAAGAACGCCAACATTCGATAGCAGACGCTTTCGGTGGAGTATGCCCATGCCCACCGTGAAATTTCGTGAGACCGAAAGGGTGTACGTGGCAGCGACAAAGGCAAGCCCGGCGACCGACGAGCCGGTGAAGCGCACCGCTACCAAGACTCCCGCCAAGAAGGCCCCGGCCAAGCGGGCAGCCAAGAGCACCGCGGGCAAGACTGAGGGCGGCACCGCCACCAAGCGCGCCCCCGCCAAGAAGGCGCCCGCCAAGAAGGCAGCCAAGGCCGCGGCGAGCAAGCCCGAAGACGTCAACGACGATCTTGAGACCACCGACGACCTGGAATCGGGCCCCGGCGACGATCTCGACGTCGAGGACACCGATCTCGAGCTCGACGACGATCTCGAGTCCGATGACGACGTCGAGGACTCAGCCGAGGACGAGGACGAGGACGAGGCGGAGTCCGGGGAAGGCAAGAACGCCAAGGCCGCCGCGCCGGCCAAAGAGGCGAAGGCCGACGAGGAGCACCCCGAGCCGTCGGAGAAGGACAAGGCCTCCGGCGACTTCGTGTGGGACGAGGAAGAGTCCGAGGCACTGCGGCAGGCACGCAAAGACGCCGAGCTGACGGCCTCGGCCGACTCGGTCCGCGCGTACCTGAAGCAGATCGGCAAGGTCGCCCTGCTCAACGCCGAGGAAGAGGTCGAGCTCGCCAAGCGCATCGAGGCCGGGCTGTTCGCCACCCAGAAGATGGCCGAGTTCGCCGAGAAGGGCGAGAAGCTCACCACCCAGGTGCGGCGCGACTACCAGTGGATCTGCCGTGACGGCGATCGCGCGAAAAACCATCTGCTGGAAGCCAACCTGCGCCTGGTCGTCTCGCTGGCCAAGCGCTACACCGGCCGCGGCATGGCGTTTCTCGACCTCATCCAGGAAGGCAACCTGGGCTTGATCCGCGCGGTCGAGAAGTTCGACTACACCAAGGGCTACAAGTTCTCCACCTACGCCACGTGGTGGATCCGCCAGGCCATCACCCGCGCCATGGCCGACCAGGCCCGCACCATCCGTATCCCGGTGCACATGGTCGAGGTGATCAACAAGCTGGGCCGTATCCAGCGTGAGCTCCTGCAGGACCTGGGTCGCGAGCCCACGCCCGAAGAGCTGGCCAAGGAAATGGACATCACGCCGGAGAAGGTGCTGGAGATCCAGCAGTACGCGCGTGAACCCATCTCGCTGGACCAGACCATCGGCGACGAGGGCGACAGCCAGCTCGGTGACTTCATCGAGGACTCCGAGGCCGTGGTGGCCGTCGACGCCGTGTCCTTCACCCTGCTGCAGGATCAGCTGCAGTCCGTGCTGGAGACCCTCTCCGAGCGCGAGGCCGGCGTGGTCCGGCTGCGCTTCGGCCTGACCGACGGCCAGCCGCGCACGCTCGACGAGATCGGCCAGGTCTACGGCGTGACCCGTGAGCGCATCCGCCAGATCGAGTCCAAGACCATGAGCAAGCTCCGTCACCCGAGCCGCTCGCAGGTACTGCGGGACTACCTGGACTAGACGCAGCCCCTCCTTCCGAAATCGGCACCGAGACCCAGCCCGGGTCCCGGTGCCGTTTTGTTGCGGGTCGCAACAGCTTGCGCCCAAGCTGAATTCGCCATCGCACCCCACATCGATACCGCTTCACCGCCGGATCTCCGGTGGACGGAGCGCCCCCAGCCAGTTAGTCGTACTCACCATTCACCGGCAGTCTCATTGAGCGGAACCGGCACTTCGGAGCCGCCCCGTTCGTGGCAGCGTGGACCTCCGGCGCGCGTGCCTGTGTTGCACATCACATATCGGCGCCATCCAGACGCACCGCAATGTGAATGAGGAGAGTCGGCATGGCCACAGTGGGACGGCGCCGTGATCAGTTCTGACACGGCAACCAAACCGGTCCGCGCGATCGGCGGCTTTTATGCGATGGCCCTGGACACGTTCGTGCTCATGTTCCAGCCACCGTTCGCTTGGCGGGAATTCCTGCTGCAGACGTGGTTTGTCGCCCGCGTGTCGATCGTGCCGACGTTGATGCTGTCCATCCCGTTCACGGTGCTCACCACCTTCACGCTCAACATCCTGCTGGTCGAGTTCGGTGCGGCCGACTTTTCCGGCACCGGCGCCGCACTGGGCGCCGTCACCCAGATCGGCCCGATCGTCACGGTGCTCGTCGTGGCCGGCGCCGGCGCCACCGCCATGTGCGCCGACCTGGGCGCACGCACCATCCGCGAAGAACTCGACGCGCTGCGGGTACTCGGTATCAACCCGGTGCAGGCCCTCGTGGTGCCGCGGGTACTCGCGGCCACCGTGGTGGCCTTCCTACTGTCGGGCTTGGTCACGATCGTCGGCCTGGCAGGCGGTTTCGTGTTCTCGGTGTTCATCCAGCACGTGACCCCGGGCGCGTTCGCCGCGGGTCTGACGCTGCTGGTCGGCTTGCCCGAGGTGCTGATCTCGTTGATCAAGTCGGCGATATTCGGCATCGCGGCAAGCCTGATCGCTTGCTACAAGGGCATTTCCGTTGACGGCGGACCCGCCGGCGTCGGCAACGCGGTCAACGAGACGGTCGTGTTCTCCTTCATCGCGCTGTTCGTGATCAACGTCATCGCGACGGCCGTCGGAGTGAAGGCCACCGCATGAGCAACCCGGTCGCAAAAATCCCCTTCCCGCGTGTTCGCCGCACAGTCTCATCTTGGGTCGACGAGTGGAACAAGGTCGGCCGACAGTCGCAGTTCTACGCCAAGACCATCGCGTCCATCGGCGAGGCGTTCGTCCACTACAAGCTCGAGATGGTACGGCTGATCGCCCAGATGAGCCTGGGCACAGGTGCTCTCGCGGTAATCGGTGGCACCGTGGTGGTGGTCGGGTTCCTCACCCTGTCCGGCGGTGCGCTGATCGCCGTGCAGGGATACAACTCCCTGGCCGGTATCGGTGTCGAAGCCCTGACCGGATTCACCTCCGCCTACCTGAACGTGCGCCTCATCGCACCGCTCAACGCGGGTATCGGCCTAGCGGCCACGATCGGCGCCGGCGCCACCGCCCAGCTGGGCGCAATGCGGATCGCCGAAGAGATCGACGCCCTCGAGGTGATGGGTATCCGATCGGTGACGTACCTGGCCTCCACCCGTGTGGTAGCCGGCGTGGTCGTGGTGATTCCGCTGTATTGCGTTGCGGTCCTTGCCTCTTTCGCTGCCGCACGCATCGGGACCACCGCCGTCTACGGCCAGTCGACCGGAGTTTACGACCATTACTTCAACACATTCCTGAACCCGACCGACCTCATCTGGTCGTTCTTCCAGGCCATCACGATGGCGATCGTGGTGATGCTGGTGCACACCTACTACGGATTCACCGCGAGCGGCGGTCCCGCAGGCGTCGGTGAGGCCGTCGGCCGGGCGGTCCGCACCTCCCTGGTCTCAGCCGTGTTCGTGACCTTGTTCGTCTCTCTGGCCATCTACGGCCAGTCCGGCAACTTCAACCTGTCCGGGTAGCGGCATGCAGAACAGACCTGGCGAATATCGCCTTCACCCCGCGTGGTGGACCGCAATCCTGATCGCCGCGATCGTCGCGATGATCTTCGTGACCATGTCCCTGTTCTCCGGATCGTTCCGGACCTATGTCCCCGTGACGGTCACGTCCGACCGCGCCGGCCTGGTGATGGAGAGCGGCGGCAAGGTCAAGATGCGTGGTGTCCAGGTCGGGCGGGTCGAACGGATCAGCAGTTCCACCGATCAGGTGAGCCTGCGCCTGCAAATCGAGCCCGACCAGATCAAGTTCATCCCGTCCAACGTCGAGGCGCAGATCAGGGCCACCAGCGTGTTCGGCGCCAAGTACGTCGATCTCGTCTACCCGGACCAGCCCAGCTCGTCGCGGCTGGCCGCCGGCGCCGTACTGCGATCACGCAACGTCACCACCGAGGTGAACACCGTCTTCGGCAACCTCGTCGACCTGCTCCACCAGATCGACCCGGCCAAACTCAACGCGGTCCTGACGGCCCTGGCCGACGGCGTGCGGGGCCAGGGCGAGCGGATCGGTCAGGCCACTACCGACGCGAATACCGTGCTGGCCGAGCTCAACCCACGCAACGAGACGCTACGCACGGACTGGCAGTCGCTCCAGGCGTTCTCCGACACCTACGGCGCAGCCGCCGCCGACATCGTCTCCACCCTGGATGCGGTGAGTACCTCCAGCGCCACGATCAGCAGCCACCCCGACGCGCTGGATGCATTGCTGCTCAACACGATCGGGCTCTCGAAGTCAGGGACGGCGCTGCTCGAACCCAACAGGCAGAACTTTGTCGACGGGATCAACACACTGGAACCGACCACCACCCTGCTGCACAAGTACAACCCCGAGTACACCTGCATGCTGGTGGGCGCCAAGTGGTATCTGGACAATGGCGGCTACGACGGGGCCGGTGGCATCGACGGTCGCTCCACAATCCTGGACACCGGCCTGCTGCTCGGCTCCGATCAGTACCGCTACCCGGACAATCTGCCGATCGTCAATGCCAAGGGCGGGCCCGGCGGTAAGCCCGGTTGCGGATCGCTACCGATCGTCGACAAGAACTTCCCGGTGCGCTATCTGGTCACCGACACCGGCTGGGGCACCGGCCTGGACATGCGGCCCAATCCGGGTATCGGGCATCCCTGGTGGATCAACTACTTCCCGGTGACCCGCGCCGCACCTGAACCTCCCGGCGTGCTCGGCATCGGCCCGCCCGCGATCGGCCCGGTCCCCCACCCGGACGCGCCGCCCTACGGCGCACCGCAGTACGGACCGGACGGCGCACCCCTGTATCCGGGCGTACCACCGGCCCCGGCACCTGAACCCCCACCCGCTCCGTAGAACCGCGACAGCAGAGGACCACGTTCGTGAAAGACAACCTGTCAGGCGCCGTCTGGCGCCTGGTCATCTTCGTGACCGTGTGTGTGCTCGGACTGGTGGCACTGCTGGCGGTGTTCGCCCAGCTGCGATTCCAGGACGAGAAGACCTACAACGCACTGTTCACCAATGCCACCGGGTTGGCGAACGGCAACTTCGTACGGATCGCCGGAGTGGAGGTCGGCAAGGTCAAGAAGCTGACCGTCCGGGACGACAACCTGGTCACCGTGGAGTTCTCCGCGGACGACACCGTGGTGCTGACCGAAGGCACCCGCGCCTCGGTGCGCTACGACAACCTGATCGGCGGGCGCTTTCTGGCGCTCGAGGAGGGCGCCGGTGACGTGACCCGACTCGAGCCGGGCGACACAATCCCCGTCGACCAGACCCAGCCGGCGCTCGACCTGGACGCCCTGATCGGCGGCTTCCGCCCGCTGTTTCGCGCTTTGGACCCCGAGCAGGTCAACGCGCTGAGTGGGCAGTTGATCAGCGCACTACAGGGCCAGGGCGGCACCGTCGGCTCGTTTCTCACCCAGACCGCTGCGCTGACAAGCACTTTGGCCGACCGCGATCAGTTGATCGGCGAGGTGATCACGAATCTGAACACCGTGCTCGGTTCGCTGGGCGAGCAGAGCGGGCAGTTCTCGGAGGCCGTGGACTCCCTGTCGCAACTTGTCGCCGCTCTGGCTGAACGCAAGACCGACGTCGGCAGCGCGGTCCACAACATCGACGACGCGACGGGTTCGATCACCGACCTGTTGGCCCGCTCTCGCGCGCCGTTCGGCAAGACGGTGCGAGAGGCCGACCGCGCCGCCGGAATCGTGGTCGCCGATCACGAATATCTCGACAACTTCCTCAACACCCTGCCCGACACGTTCCAGATGCTGGGGCGCCAGGGCATCTACGGCGACTACTTCAGCTTCTACCTCTGCGACATCGTGCTGAAGCTGAACGGTAAAGGTGGCCAACCGGTTTACGTGAAGATGGCCGGCCAGTCCTCGGGACGGTGCACACCCAAATGAAGACTTTCAGCGAGCGCAACCCCCTGGTGATCGGCGCAGCCGGCATCGCCACGACCGCGGGCCTGGTCATCGGCGCGATGCAGTATGACAAGTTGCCATTCCTGTCCGCCGGTGAGAGCTACTCGGCATACTTCGCCGAAGCGGGCGGACTGGCGTCGGGCGCAGCGGTGCAGGTGTCAGGTGTCCAGGTCGGTGAGGTGTCCGGGATCGAACTCGACGGGGCCCGGGTTCTGGTTTCCTTCCAGGTGGCCGACGACATCCGCCTCGGCGACCGCTCCGAGGCGGCGATCAAGACGAAAAGTCTGTTGGGCACAAAGGTCCTGGAGGTGACCCCGCGCGGCGACGGCCGGTTGCGCGACACCATCCCGCTGGATCGGACCATCTCCCCCTATCAGCTGCCCGACGCCCTCGGCGACCTGTCGGCCACCATCAGTGGACTCGACACCACCAAGGTCTCCGACGCGTTGTCAACGCTGTCGGAGACCTTCCACGACACCCCTCCGGCGCTCAGCGCGACCCTCAAAGGCGTTGCGCGGTTCTCCGATACGCTCAATCGCCGCGACGAGAGCCTGCGCACCCTGCTCGACAACGCGAAGAAGTCGACCGCCGTGCTGGCCGAACGTAGCGATCAGGTGGTGGGCCTGATCGCGAACAGCAACGCCCTGCTGGCCGAGCTGCAGGGCCAGAGCGCTGCCCTCGACCAGATCGCCACCAACATCTCGTCGCTGTCCCAACAGCTCTCGGCGTTCGTCGCGGAGAATCGCACTCAGCTCAAGCCGGCACTGGACAAGGTCAACGGCGTGCTGGCGATCGTGGACAACCGCAAGGACCGGGTACAGAAGTCCATCAAGCTGCTGAACGCGTACGCGATGTCCCTGGGCGAATCGGTGTCGTCCGGGCCGTTTTTCAAGGCTTACGTGTCCAATCTGCTGCCCGGACAGTTCCTGCAGCCATTCATCGATGCGGCGTTCTCCGATCTCGGCCTCGACCCGAACGTGCTGCCGCCCTCCGAGCTCACCGATCCCCCGACCGGCCAGCCCGGAATCCCGGCGATGCCGGTGCCGTTCCCGCGAACCGGCCAGGGCGGCGAGCCCCATCTGACGCTTCCCGACGCGATCACCGGCAATCCTGGCGACCCCCGGTACCCATACCGCGAACCACTGCCCGCACCGCCGCCGGGCGGCCCGCCACCGGGCCCACCCGCCCCGGCGCCGCCGGGCCTGGAATCTGTGCCGACGCCGTCCGGCGTGCACGTCAGCGACCCACTACCGGAGGCCGGACGATGACCGCTTCAGCACGGATGCGGATCGCGCTCAGTGCGCTGCTGGTGGGCTGCCTGATCGCTGGTGCTGTTGCGGTGCTGAGGATTTCGCCGAGCCTGAACCAGATCCACGTGGTCGGCTACTTCGACAACACCAACGGCATGTTCGTCGGCGACGAGGTGCGGATCCTCGGGGTGCCGGTCGGCACGATCGACAAGATCGAGGCCGAGCCCCACCGGGTCAAGGTCAGTTTCTCCTACGCTGCCAAGTACCGGGTGCCTGCCGACGCCAACGCCGCGATCCTGTCACCGTCGCTGGTGACCTCCCGCGCCATACAGCTCACCCCGGCCTACACCGGTGGTCCGGTGCTGGCGGACAATGCCGTGATCCCGCAGGAGCGCACCGCGGTTCCGGTGGAGTGGGACGACTTTCGCGTACAGCTGGAGAAACTCACCGAAAGTCTCAAACCCACCGGGCCCGGCGGGCTCAGCACGTTGGGCGAGCTGGTCAGTACCGGCGCGGACAATCTGCGCGGCGAGGGCGGCAATGTCCGCGACACGCTGATCAAGATGTCGCAGGCGTTCTCGGCACTCGGCGACCACAGCGAAGATCTGTTCTCATCGGTGCGCAACCTGGCCACCCTGGTTTCGGCGTTGCAGTCGAGCACCGACCTGATGAGTCGGCTCAACCGCAACTTCGCGGGGGTCACGGCGCTACTGGCCAACGACCCCGACGAGATCGGGAACTCCATGCGCGATCTCAACGTGGCGGTGGCCGACGTGCAGGGCTTCCTGGCCGAGAACCGCGAAACCCTCGGCACCACCTCGGACAAGCTGGCCTCGGTGAGTCAGGCTTTGAACGACAGCCTCGACGACATCAAGCAGACTCTGCACATCGCGCCGACATCGCTGGCCAACTTCCTCAACATCTACAACCCGGCGCAGAACGCACTGACGGGAATGCTCGCGGTGAGCAACTTCAACAATCCGGTGAGTTTCCTGTGCGGTGCGATCCAGGCGGCGTCGCGGCTGGGCGCAGAACAGTCGGCGAAGCTGTGCGTGCAGTATCTGGCGCCGATCATCAAGAACCGCCAGTACAACTTCCTGCCGTTCGGAATGAACCCCATCGTCGGCACACAGGCCAGGCCGAACGAGATCACCTACAGCGAGGACTGGATGCGTCCTGATCACGTGCCCGCGGCGGGCGCTCCGGAAACGCCGCGGGCCGCAACCGAACCCGCCCAACCTCAGCCGGGTGGCCCGCTGCCCGCCGAAGCCGTGTCCACCGACCCGGGCGCCGGTCTGTCCGGCCTGATGGTGCCGCCGACCGGAGCCGGCTCGTGAACCGGATCCGGCGGCGATGCACCGCCGCTGCGGTGCTCGCGTTGTCGGTCGCCACTTCGGCATCGGGTTGCGGATGGAAGGGGCTGAACTCGATACCGCTACCCGGCACTGCCGGCCAGGGCCCCGGGGCATACACCATCACCGCGCAGATGCCCGATGTCACGAATATTCAACAGAATTCGCGGGTACGCGTCGGTGACGTCACGGTCGGCAACGTCACCAAGATCGAGCGGCAGGGCTGGCATGCGTTGCTGACCATGCGCATAGACGGTGACGTGAACCTACCGGCCAACACGACCGCCAAGATCGGCCAGACCAGCCTGCTCGGCTCGCTGCATGTCGAGCTCGCATCACCGGACGGCGCTGCGCCCGCGGGCCGGCTCCACGAGGGCTCACAGATCCCGCTGACCAGTGCCGGCGCCTACCCCTCGACCGAGCAGACCCTGGCCGCGGCGTCGATGCTGCTCAACGGCGGCGGTATCGGCCAGATCCAGGAGATCACCAAGGCATTCAGCACTGCCTTCGCCGGCCGGGAGCACGATCTGCGCAGCCTGATACAGCAACTGGACACGTTCATCGCGTCTGCGAACGACCAGACCGACGACATCATCGCGGCGACCGAGGGCTTCAACAACATGATGAGCCAGTTCGCCTCGCAGAAGCCGGTTCTCGACCGTGCGCTGACCACGATCCCCGAAGCACTGACCGTTCTGAAGGACCAGCGCAACAATCTCGTCGAGGTACTCGATCGACTCGGCCGGTTCAGCAGCATCGCCGCCGGAGCGGTCGAGGAGTCCAAAGAAGCACTGATCAAGGAGTTCTCAGATCTGGGACCGGTGCTGGAATCGCTGGCCAACGCCGGTCCCGCGCTGACCCGGTCCCTGAGTTTCCTGGCCACCTTCCCGTGGCCGAAAGAGACGTTGGACAAGTGGGTTCGCGGCGACTACGCGAACCTGACGGCCGTGATCGACATGACACTGAGCCGCCTCGACTCGTCGTTGTTCACCGGCACTCGCTGGGAAGGCGACCTCACCGAGCTGGAAATGCAATGGGGCCGGACCATCGGCCAGATGCCCAGCCCATACACCGCGGGCAACCCGCTGGTGGTGCCATATCACCTGGATCAGGGGCCCTGACATGCATCTGAATAGACGAATCAAGATCCAGTTGGCGATCTTCGGTCTGGTCGCGATCGTGGCCGGTTCACTCATGGTGTTCGGCTACATGCGGTTGCCCTGGCTGATGTTCAATGCGGGTCACTACACGGTCCGCATGGAACTACCGCACACCGGTGGTCTGTACAAGAGCGGCAACGTCACCTACCGCGGTACCGAGGTGGGCCGGGTGATGGCGGTCAACCTCACCGACTCCGGCGTCGAGGCGGTGCTCTCGCTGCAATCCGACATCGCGATACCTTCCGACCTCGATGCCGAGGTACACAGTCAGAGCGCCGTCGGCGAACAGTTCATTGCCCTGGTGCCGCGCGACGCCCATGCCCGGCCGCTGCGCGACGGGGACGTGATTCCGTCGGACCGCACCTCGATACCGCCGGACATCAACACCCTGCTCGATGCGACGAACGCGGGTCTGAAGGCGATTCCGAACGACGACCTCAAGACCGTGATCGACGAAAGCTACACGGCGGTCGGTGGTCTCGGTCCGGAGATCTCGCGGTTCGTGAAAGGTTCCACGGCGCTGGCCATCGACGCCCGCGAGAACCTGGATCCGCTGACGGCGCTGGTGGACCAGAGCGCACCCGTGCTGGATTCACAGTCGAACACCAGCGATTCGATCCAGGCCTGGGCCGCCAATCTCGCGACGATCACCAAACAACTGCAGGCCAACGACGAAGCCGTGGCCGGAGTACTCAAGAACGGCGCGCCCGCCGCCGGCGAGGCCCGGGCGCTGTTCGAACGCCTGCAACCGACCCTGCCGGTGGTACTGGCGAACCTGGTCAGCACCGGAAAGGTGGCGGTCACCTATCAGCCCGCCATCGAACAGCTGCTGGTGCTGCTCCCACAGGGCACCGCCATCATGCAGGCGATCGGTGTACCCAACCGCAACATCGACTCTCCGTACCGCGGCGCCTACCTGAGCTTCAAGCTCAACTTCAACTTGCCGCCGCCATGCACCACGGGATACCTGCCCGCCCAGCAGCAGCGGGTCGCGACGTTCGAGGACTACCCGGACCGCCCGGCGGGCGATCTGTACTGCCGCGTGCCACAGGATTCCATGTTCAATGTGCGTGGCGCACGCAACATTCCGTGTATGACGGTGCCCGGCAAGCGCGCTCCCACCGTGAAGATGTGTGAGAGCGACGAGCAATACGTACCGCTCAACGACGGGCTCAGTTGGAAGGGCGACCCGAACGCCACCCTGTCCGGCCAGGATATCCCGCAGCTCCCGCCGGGCTCGCCACCACAACAGGCACCGGCGCCTCCCCCACCGATCACCGTCGCCGAATACGACCCCGCCACAGGCACATACGTGGCGCCGGACGGAAAGGTCTACACCCAGGCAGACCTGGGTCAGAATGCAGACAAGGAGCAGACGTGGCAGTCGATGATGATGCCTCCCACGGCGAACTGAACGAACACGGGCCCGACGGAGCCGAACCGGAGCACACCGAATCGCCAGGCACCGAACCGGACCGAGCCGATGCCGGGAAATCCGCGAAGGCCGATGCCACCCCTGACGCTTCGGCCACGCCCGGTGCCCGATCCGGACTGCGCACCGCGCTGGTCGCCGGCGCGGCCACCGTGGTGGCGCTGACAGGTGTGTCGGGCTGGCTGGGGTTCCGGTCGTACGAAACACATCAGGCCGACCAGCAGCGCGAGCTGTTCCTGTCGGTCGGCCGGCAGGGGGCGCTGAATCTGACGACGCTCAAGCACACCGAGATCGAGGCCGATGTGCAACGCATCCTCGACGCCGCAACCGGCGGGTTTCACGACGACTTTCAGAAGCGGGCTCCCGCATTCGTCGAGGTCGTCAAGAAGGCTCAGTCCACCTCGGAGGGCACCATCACCGAGGCGGGATTGGAATCACAGACGCCCGACAGCGCCCAGGTGCTCGTCGCGGTGTCGGTGAAAACCTCCAATGCCGGTGCACCCGAGCAGGATCCGCGCGCGTGGCGGATGCGGATCGGGGTCCAGAAGGTCGGCGACGAAACCAAAGTATCGAATGTGGAGTTTGTACCGTGACCCAGCTCGACGTCACCCCGCAAGATCTCGCTGTTGTCGACGACGACATCACTGAGCACGACACGACCGGCACCACCAACGATGCGACCGCCGTAGATCGGCCCGGGACAACCGGAACCGACAGACGGTGGCCTAAGCGGCCCATCGCCTGGAGCCGGCTCGTCGCCTTCGGCGTGCTACCCGGCGCCGCGCTGACGCTGACGCTGGGCGCGGCATATCTGAAGTACCAAGATGATTCGAACCGGCGCACAGATGCCGCACGCGTCGAATCGGTCCAGGCAGCGACACAGAACACCATCAAAATGCTGTCGTATCGCGCCGACAACGTGGCGCAGGACCTTGAATCGGCGAAGGACAACCTCACCGGTGAATTCCGGGACTCCTACACATCGCTGATCCACGACGTGGTGATCCCGGGTGCGAGACAGAAGCAGATCTCTGCGGTGGCGACCGTTCCGGCCGCGTCGCCGGTGTCCGTCGCGCCCGATCACGCCGTGGTGCTGGTGTACGTGAACCAGTCGATCATCATGGGTGCCGAGCCACCCACCAGCACGGCGTCCAGTGTGCGGGTGACCCTCGACCAAGTCGACGGCCGCTGGCTCACCTCCGAATTCGACCCGGTCTGATCTGTCACCCTGCGTGGACTCACGATCTGGCCGGTACCCGCGTCAGCGAAAGGCGGTAGCACCACAAGTGACAACGGTTTCCAGCGGACGCCGAACGCCCGTCCTGCTATTGGCCTCCTGCGCGGTGGCCGGGGCGTTGGGCTTGGCCCTCGCGCCCCCCGCGGCGCGAGCCGACGCAGTGGCCTACCTGGTGAACGTCACGGTGCGACCGGGTTACAACTTCGCCGGCGCCGACCACGCCCTGGCCTACGGGCGCGGCATCTGCGGCAAGGTCAACGCCGGGCTGCCCTACGGCGACCTCATGCAGGATGTCAAGCACGATTTCGGCAACCCCGACGAATATCAGGCCGGGTACCTGATCAATCAGGCCGTCAACGAACTATGCCCGGCAGCGATCTGGCAGCTGCGCAACTCGGCTGTCGGTTACCGGGCACGGCCCAACTGAACGGGACTGACCGAATGGACGACGATATGGCCAAGTGGCACAAGGTGAAGCGCCGGGTGAGCCAATACAGCGTGGCGTGTTTGGTTCCCGCCGCATTGATCACCATGGCACCGGTGGTACATGCGGACAACAAGCGGTTCAACAAGAGTGTGGAGTCCAACGTCTTCACCATCAGGCGCCAGGCCGGCTGCCCGGTCGACATCAAGGCCGACCCGCAGCTGCGCCTGGCCGCCCAGTGGCACACCAACGATGTACTGAACCACCGCGAACTCGACGGGGACATCGGCTCAGACGGCTCCACACCCCAGGACCGCGCCGAGGCAGCGGGCTTTGGCGGCCGAGTCGCCGAGACCGTGGCGATCAACCCCGCCATGGCGATGAGCGGAATCGAGTTGATGAACCGGTGGTTCCACAACCCCGCGTACCTGGCGATCATGCGGGACTGTGCCAACACCAAGATCGGGGTCTGGTCGGAGAACAGCCTGGACCGAACCGTGGTGGTCGCCGTGTACGGGCAAGCCGGATAAGCCGATATGGACGTCGATCCCGAAATCGCAGCACTGCTCCCGGCTCTGAACACCGGATTTCCCGCCGTCGAGACGATGAGCGGCGCCGAGGCGCGGGCTGCCGTACGGGCGCGGTACCGGCCCGCGGAGCGGCCGCAACCCATCGGGGCGGTCGAGAACCGCGTGATTCCCGGCGACATCCCGGTGCGGATCTACCGGCCGGCACCGGAATCGGCGTTGCCGGACTCCGGAAGAGCGCTGCCGATCGTCGTGTTCGCGCACGGCGGTGGATTCGTCTTCTGCGATCTGGACACCCACGACGACCTGTGCCGGTCGATGAGCAACGGGGTCGGCGCGGTGGTGATCGCCGTCGACTACCGGCTCGCACCGGAGTTCCGGTGGCCCACCGCGGCCGAGGACATCTACTCCGCACTGTGCTGGGCCGCGGCGTCGGCACGAGACCTCGGCGGTGACGCGACCAGGATCGTCGTCGCCGGCGACAGCGCCGGCGGCAACCTCGCCGCGGTCACCACGATCCTGGCCCGTGATCGTGGCGGTCCGCAGATCGCCTGCCAGGCATTGCTGTACCCGGTGATCGCCGCGGACTTCGGCACCGAGTCGTACCGCCGGTTCGAGACCGGGTTCTACAACACTCGTGCCGCCATGGCCTGGTACTGGGATCAGTACGTACCGGACGTCGCCGACCGCGGCCATCCCCACGCCTCGCCACTGCAGGCGAAGCTGGGTGGGCTACCACCGGCAGTGGTGGTCACCGCGGGTTTGGACCCACTGCACTCCGAAGGCTCGGCTTACGCCGAAGCACTTGTGGCCCAGGGGGTGCCGGTGGCGTACCGCGACTACGCCGGCGCCATCCACGGGTTCATGACGATGCCGTCGCTGACGCTGGCCGGCAAGGCCACACGTCAGCTGTGCTCCGATATCCGCAGCGCGCTCGGCCGCTAGGCCGGCAGATCCTGGTGAATGTCGAAGCCCTTGTAGCCGGCCGCTGCGACGTCGGCGATGATCTCGCCGTAGACGCCGAAACCGCCGACGAACGGCATGAATACCCGCGGTTTGCCTGGGATGTTCGCCCCGAGGTACCACGAATTGGCCTGAGGCATGAGCGTTGCAGCGGCACGTCGAGTGCATTCGGCCACCCACTCGGCCGCGGAGTCCTCGCGTGCCTCGATCGCGGGCGCGCCCTGGGCATCGAGGTAAGCGATCGCGTCAGCCACCCAGTTCAAGTGCAATTCGGAGTGCAGCACCATGTTGGCCAGCACCGAAGGGGCGCCGGGGCCTGCAATGTTGAACAGGTTCGGAAAGCCCGGGACACCGAGACCCAGGTACGTCACCGGACCTTCACCCCACGCCTCGTTCAGGGTCCGGCCGGCACGGCCCACGATGTTGAGCTTCTGGACCGATCCGGTCATCGCGTCGAACCCGGTGGCCAGCACGAGTGCGTCCAGGTCGTAGTGCGCGTCGGCGGTGTCGATACCCGAAGGGTCGATCCGCTCGATCGGCGTGGCCCGCAGATTCACCAACGCAACATTGTCTCGGTTGAAGGTCTGAAAGTAGTTGTCGTCAGTGCAGATTCGCTTTGCGCCGATCGGATGGTCCTTCGGGATCAACACGTCGGCGACCGCGGGATCGTCGATCACGGCTCGCACCTTCTGCTCCCAGAACCGTCGCGCGGTGTCGTTGGCCTCGAGGGTCACCAACTGGTCCGGGAAGGCCTTGGAGAACAACACGCCGCCCAGTTCCCAGCGGCGTTCGTAGGTCTGTTGCAGTTCCTCGGCCGAAACCTCAAGGGCGGACTTGGGATGCGGCTGGTGCGGTGAACCGCCGCCGCTGAGCATCGAGAGCCTGCGCCGCTCGGCGTAGCCCGCCTTCTGCGCGGCCCGCGTCTCGTCGTCGAGCGGGATGTTTCCGGCCGGCACGCTGTAGTTCGGGGTCCGCTGGAAGACGAAGAGTTGTTCGGCTTCCTTGGCGATGCAGGGGATCGCCTGGATACCAGAGGACCCGGTACCGATCACCCCTACCCGCTTGCCCGTGAAATCGACGCCTTCGTGCGGCCAGTGCGCGGTGTGGTAGACCTCGCCCGCGAACGAATCGAGGCCCTCTATCGCCGGGATGTTCGCGTTCGACAGCGGGCCGACCGCCAGGATGCAGAAGCGTGCGGACACCGCGTCGCCACGGTCGGTGCGGACCTGCCAGCGCAGCGTCTTCTCGTCCAGCACCATATCGGTCACGCGAGTCTCGAACGATATGTCGCGCCGCAGGTCGAACCGGTCGGCGACGTGGTTGAGGTAGGCCAGGATCTCCGGCTGGGTGGCGTACTTCTCGGTCCAGTTCCACTCCTGCTCAAGATCGGAGTCGAACGAATACGAGTAGTCGACACTCTCGACGTCGCACCGGGCACCGGGATACCGGTTCCAGTACCAGACACCGCCCACCCCGGCGGCGGCCTCGAACACCCGCACCGAAAGCCCTTGCTGCCGCATGCGATGCAATGCGTATAGCCCGGCGAATCCGGCCCCCACCACAACCACGTCCACCGTGGCGGTGGTTTTTCCGGCGGTACCTGACGGAGCTTGCTGGGCTGTCACTGTCGATGCCTTTCGCTTCAATGTTCGGTGCGTCACGTTACGAACGACCGCATGAAGCGAACACCGGGTGTCTCACTCACCGGTACGAGGCTGACGGTCCGGAGCGGCGCGGCAGCGATTCGTGCCCTTCGCCCCCGGCGCGGCGGAGTCGCGTCGACCGCACCTGGCGTGCCTCGACCCTAACCACCAGCCGGCCATTCGAACTGGATATCTGCGACCGCTCCTCGACAGCCGTTCCGCTGAAGCGATCGCCCGGCGGCGGATACATCCTGCTGAGTGAGACTCACACCCGAACGTCCGCCGCCGGGATTATCGTTGCGGTCACACCACGGCAACGCTGCGGCTGGATCGACGCTGGCCCCAGCCCGGCTTCACCTCGAAAGGAAGTTGTTGGGATGCAAGAAGATTCGGATAGCTTGTCTGACGTCGTAGCGATCGTGACCGGCGGCGCACGCGGCCTCGGCGCGTCGTTCGCTCAGCACATCGTCAGGCGCGGCGGCAAAGTGGTGGTCTCCGACGTGCTCGACGACGACGGCGCGGCGCTGGCCGCCGAGCTGGGTGACAACGCCCGCTACGTCCATCTCGACGTGACCGACGCGGCGCAGTGGAAATCCGCTGTCGAGCTGACGCTCTCCGAATTCGGCAAGCTGAACGGCCTGGTGAACAACGCGGGCATCTCGACCGGCCAGTTCATCGAGCACGAACCGCTCGATCACTTCCGCACCGTGCTCGAGATCAACCTGGTCGGCGTCTTCAACGGCCTTCAGGCGGCCATCGCACCGATGCGCGCCACAGGGGGAGGTTCCATCGTCAACATCTCCTCGGCCGCCGGCCTGATGGGCCTGGCACTGACCGCCGGATACGGCGCGTCCAAATGGGGTGTGCGCGGGCTGAGCAAGATCGCCGCGGTCGAACTCGGTCCGGACCGCATCCGGGTGAACTCGGTGCATCCCGGCATGACCTACACGCCGATGACCGCCCAGATCGGCATCCAACAGGGTGAGGGCAACTACCCCAACACCCCGATGGGCCGCGTCGGTGAGGCCGACGAGATCGCGGGTGCGGTGTGCTACCTGCTGTCCGGCGCCTCCAGCTACGTCACCGGCTCCGAGATCGCCGTCGACGGCGGATGGACGGCCGGTCCGACCGTGAAATACGTGATGGGACAGTGATTGTGAGCAATAGGCTGCAAGGGCGCCGGATCCTGGTGACCGGCGCGGGTTCGGGCATCGGGCAGGCCACCGCACTGCGACTGCTCGACGAGGGGGCGGTCGTGATGGGCGCCGACATCTCCGTCGAGGGCCTGGAATCCACAAAACAGAACGCCCGGCAGGCCGACACGGCAGACCGGCTCAACGCGGTGACGATGGACATCGGTGACGAGTCATCGGTGGTGGCCGGCGTGCGAAACTCGGTCGAGACACTCGGCGGCCTCGATGCGGTGGTCAATGCCGCGGGCATGCTGCGCGCGGTGCACACACACGAGATGAGCCTGCAGCAGTGGAACCAGATCATCGGGGTGAACCTCACCGGAACGTTCTTGGTGATCCGCGAGACGCTGCCGGCGCTGCTGCAGAATCCGCGGAGCGCGATCGTGAACTTCAGTTCCACGTCGGCCGCATTCGCTCATCCGTACATGGCGGCCTACGCGGCGAGCAAGGGCGGCATCCAGTCGATGACCCATGCACTGGCCCTGGAGTACGGCAAGCAGGGGCTGCGGGCGGTCAGCGTCGCGCCGGGCAGCATCAAGTCCGGAATCACCGACGCCACACCGGGACTCGTTCCCTCCGACGCCGACTGGTCGTTGTTCGCCAAGCTGTCGCCCATCATGCCGACCGACCTGAGCTCCGGCGGCGCGGGCATGGGTGACCCGTCCGCCGTCGCGGGCGTGATCGCGATGCTGGTATCCGACGACGGCGCCTTCATCAGCGGCACCGAGATCCGTATCGACGGCGGCACCCACGCCTGAGGGGCCTAGGGAGCCACGGTCTTCGACTCGCCCACCACCATCGCAAACCCGACGTGGGCATCCCGCCAGAAGCGCTGCAGCGGACTCGTCCGGTGCAGCGCTTCGACACTCGACTGGCACACGATCTCGTCGACCGCACGCACCGCGCGGCGCGCCGCGGCTATCTGGTCGCGGCGCGCCCGCGCGCGCATACCCGGGTCGATCGGGCCGTCCAGAACCCGGTTGAACGATGCGGTCAGTGTGTCGAGCAACGCCAGCCGCGACGCCCTGATCTCGGCGGCGGCGTGTTCCTCGACCGGACCTTCGACGCCGATCGCCTCGACATGGTGGGCCAGTGCGCCTTCGGCCATCCCGATCACCGCAGCCGTGATCCCGAGCGGCGCAATGGTACTCAGCGGAATGTGGTAGATCGGATTGCGCAACCCGGCGTGCCCCGCGGCGGTGCCGTCGACAATGCTGTTGTGGTTGAGCAACCGATGCCCCGGGATGAACGCGTCATCGATCGTGATGCTCTTGCTTCCGGCGCCGATCAGCCCGATCGCATCACCGGATTCCTCGATGATGTGCAGATCAGCCCGTGGCACAAGCGAATACCCGAGTCCGTCGGCGTCGCCGGTACCGACCACGCGGGCACCGACGACAACCCACTCGCAGTGGTCGATCGCCGCGACCGAGCGCCACTCGCCAGAGAGGCGGTAGCCACCGTCGACGGGCAGCAACACCCCGGCCGGCGTGTGCGCCGACGCGATCCAGACGTCAGAGTCGGCCTCCCACACCTCGTCGCGCAGACGCCGGTCAGCCGAGGCCAACGCCCACGGCGGCACGCCGACCGAACCGGCCACCCAACCCGCGGCCCCGTCCAGGCGGGATATTTCCAGGACAGCCTCGGCGAAGTCGCCGGGATGAGTCTCGATGCCGCCGAACTCCGCAGGCTGCAACATGTGCATCACCCCGGACTCACGCAGCGCGTCGACCGTCCGGATGTCGAGCCGGCCCAGCGTCTCGTTGACGAGTCCGAGCGCCTGCAGCCGTTCGGCATTCTCGTCGATGCCGTCCAGAACGTCCCCGGTCATCTCCACACCACGCATCGAAAACTCCCTTGTCGCGCATATCGCGTGCCGACCACCATGGTCGGACACGTGCCCAAGTGGTTGCGGCAGCATCCCGCTGAGTGAGATCGTGAGTGCTTCAATGTCCGACGTCCCAGGGGGCGCAGGTGCCGACATCCGCCAGCAAGGCGACATCCCGACCGAGTGCCGAACAACGCGACACGGCTGTGTCGATGGTGGATCGCGTGGCCTTGATCCTCAATGTCTTCGACGAACCCGGCAAACACCTACGGTTGGATCAGATCGCGGGACGCACGGGTCTGCCCCGGTCTTCGGTACACCGGATTCTCAAACAGTTGCACCGCGCCGGGCTCCTGCAACACCGCCCCGACGGCTACGCACTGGCCGCCTCTCCGCTGCCCGTGACCAGGATGGTCGACCACTCGCAACTGCGCAGCGTGGCATCGCCGACCCTGTCCCGTCTGCATGCCGACACCGGACTGGTGGTGCACCTGGGGGTGCTCTTCGGGGGCGACGTGGTTTATCTCGACAAGGTGGCCGGCCGTAACAGCGCCGTGGTACCCACCCGCGTCGCCGGGCACTCGCCCGCGCATGCCAGCGCGCTCGGAAAGACCATGCTGGCCCAACTCCCGGCCGAGGAGGTGGATGCCGTGCTGGGACCCAAACTGACCCGGTCCACCCGGTCGACCATCAGCGATCTGGAAACCCTGCACCGGGAACTGGCCCGGATCCGGTCCCGGCATGGCCTCGCCTACGACAACGAGGAATTGGCGATCGGGCTGACCAGCGTGGCGGCCCCGCTGCGGTCGACCGACGGCGAGGTGGCGGGCCTGTCCCTGACGGGCGCGGTGCCGTTGCACCGGTTGCAGCGAACTGCCCCGTTCGTGATCCGAGCCGCCCGGCATATCTCCGAGCAGTTGGGCACCGGACGCGATACCGCCTCGGCCTCCCCGGCTCACGCGCAGGCAACCGACAACCTGTTGTCCCGTGTGTTGCGCACGCTGACCTCAGACGCCTGGGTCTGAATCCGGCGGCTACCAAACTATCTCGTCGACCTCCATGCCGAACGAGTGGCGGCCGACCAGGGCCAGCACCTGTTCCACGTTGCTGGCGACGTGCGTCTGCGCAGTCTGGACATCACGCCACACCCGTTCCACCAGGAGGTCCTCGGCGTCGCGGCCGTCCGAGTGGGCGATGAACGTCCGGATCGCCGCGACCGCACGTTCGGAGGCCAGCACCTGGTCGCGCCGCGACCGCAGCACCAGATCGGTGTCTGCGGCCTGCCCGGCGCCCGCGCATGCCATGAGATCGCCGAGATTGCGGTCGATCTGGGCGATCGACAACTCAAGATCACTGCACGCCATGGCAACCGGATCCGCCGACGAGGTGGCCTTCGGCCGCAATACCGAAAGGATGTTCTGGGCGGCACCGAGCAGAGGAGCCGTTCCGGTGTGGGTGTACATCGTCGGTTGCGGCAGTCGGTACAGCGGCGCCAGCCTGCCCAGCTGATCGTCACTGACCCAGCCGAACGTGCGATACCGCGGTACCACCGCACCGGAGACGACGACGTCGTGCGCGCCGATACCGCGTAATCCCACGCTGTCCCAACTCGATTCCACGACATAGTCGGCCCGCGGCACCAGTGCCACCAGGAAATCCTGGGCGGCACCGTCCTCACCTACCAGCACCGCGGCGGCCATGAGCCACGACGAGTGCAGGATGCCGGTGCACCGGCTCCACCTGCCGGACAACCGGAAGTCGTCTCCGACACGTTCGAGGCGGCCCGTCGGGGCGTACGACTCGCAGAGCAAGGTCCGCCGATCCTGCCCCCACACGTCGCGCTGGGCGCGCTCGTCGAACAACGACAGATGCCAGGTGTTGACCCCCAACCACCCGGCCAGCCAGCCGGTGGAGGTACACGCCGCAGAAAGGTCGCGGGTGACGGCGAGATACTCGGCCGGGTCTACCTCGATGCCGCCGAACGCCTTGGGTTGCAGCATCGCAAAGAAACCCGCCTCGTGCAGGCCGGCGATCACCGCGGGATCGACGGCCCCGCCGCGGTCGACGTCGGCGGCGGCTTCGGCGATCGCCGGCAGTGCCTGGCGCACCGCGGCGCGCACATTCTGCGTCATCAGTGCCGCCCTATCCTGCCCGTCGGGTATGTCACCATCGTGGATACCATCCGTCGCCCCTCTCAGGAGGTCATATGGCCGAGCCGCCCGGTGCACCCGGCGTCGATCCCGGTGTCTCGGTTGCTGAATCGATTGCCGTCCGTAGCGATCCGTCGTTCCGGTTGTTGCAGCCGGTCCGCTGCGGCGGGCGTGCGGTGACCGGATCAAGCTCGGAGGCAGTCGATTTCGTCGCCGCGGTGGCCGCGCTCGCCGAGCGCGACGGGTCGGGCGGGTGGTTGGCCGCGGCGGTCAACACCGCGGCTCACCTGGTTGCGGGCCTGGGCGACAGCGCCGCCGAGCGGGTGTGGGGCGCCGATGCCGGTGCACTGGTCACCACCGGCGAGGAGCACACGGGTGTACTGACGGCCGACCGCGGGAGCTTCCGATTGACCGGTCACTGGCAGGCGGTATCCGGCGCCCTTTTCGCGGACTGGCTGCTGGTGAACGCCCTGGACGGCGATTCGGTCCGGCACGTGCTCGTCCCCCGGGGTGCGGTGCGACTCGACCGCCGCACCGGCCCGCGTGGCCTGGATGCGGCCGGGATCGCCGACGTCACGGCCTCCGGCGCGCTCGTCGACGCGCAGGACGTGTTCCCGGTCCCGGCCGACGGTTCGGGTGACACTGCCGATTCCGGCAAGACCCGGCCGCCCTACGAGGTCCTCGCCGGTGCCGGGCAGGCCGCCGCCGTGGTCGGTGCCGCCGCAGGTGTGTGGCGGGCGCATGTCGGCCAGGTCCGGCAGCGGCTGGCCACGTCGTACGGAAGCGAGGACACCACCGAGCTGACATCGTCGGCGGTGCTGGTGGCCAGGGCGGAATCGGACATCGACGCCGCACGGCTTCAACTTCTGACGTCTGTGAGCACCGATGGACCCGCCGCGGCGACCGCCCAATTCCAGGCCGTGACCCGCGCCCGCAACGCCGCCGACCAACTTCTCAGCAGCGGCAACCGTCACGCGCTCGATGCCACGGATCCCGTGGCCCGCCTCTGGTTCGACGTGCTAGCCGGATACCGATTGACGATCCGACGCGTCGCGCACCCCACCGCCGGCTGAATCCGCCCGAGCCGCAAGCTCGGCCAGTGCCCGCGGTACCCGGTCGGCGATGCCGTACGGATCAGACACCTGGTCACCACAGGTGAGCACACAGATCGCCATCTGATCGCGGTAGCTCCAGCCGGTGAAGTTCAGCCCCATCGGGAACACGATCGGTCCCGACGAGATGAGCTGCTCGATTGGGGCCCCGCCCCAATACAGCGTGCTCTGCGGCCCGCGCATGTTCGACGCGATCAGGCTGAACATCGGGCGGCGCTTCATCTTCGCACCAAGGATCGGCAACACCCGCGAGTACAGCCAGAACAGCGGCCAATACTCCATCCAGTCGTGCTGCAGCCAGGCGTCGCGCTCAGTCTGCACCTCGCGCGCGGTGCGGGTCGCCGAGGCTACCGCGGTCAACCGCTCCACCGGATCGGCGATGTGCGTCGCGAGGTCGACGTTCCAGCGGGCAACCTTGTTACCCCACTCGGCCTCGGTCTCGGCCGGGCGCATCGAGACCGGCACCACCGCGGTCATGCTTTCGTCGCCGAGCTTGCCGTTCTCGGCCAGGTAGTCGCGCAGCGCGCCACCGCAGATCGTGAGGAAGACATCGTTGACGGTGACGCCGAAAGCCTTTGAGACACGCCTGATCTCCGTCACATCGCAGCGGCGGTAGGCGAATCGGCGGCGGGCCGAGAACGGCTCGTTGAACGGCATGGCCGGCGCGGCGAACGCTTCTGCGTACCCCGGCTTCCCGGCCTTCTGCCTGCGTCGGATCACCCTGGTGACCGCCACGGTGCGAGCGATGATGCTCGGGAATCGGGCCAGTGCGGCGATCTGGTGACGCAGGACCAGCGGCCACCAGATCCATGGTGCCGGGCGTCGCTCGTTCGGCAGCGGTGACGAGAGTGGCTGCGGCAGCGGGGTCTGCGGATCGGAGCTGTACAGGGTTTCCAGCAGCCGCAGCGATGCGGTGCCGTCGGCGACCGCGTGGTGAATCTTGAGAACCAGTGCGATGCGGCCGTCAGCCAGCCCCTCGACGAACCACAACTGCCAGGCCGGACGGTCGCGGTCCAGCCCGACTTCGAAGATCTCACCGATCGTCGCGGCCAGCTCGTCGTCGCCACCGGGCGCGGGCGCAGTGGTCCGCTGCAGGTGGTACTGCATGTCGACCTGTGGCCGCGAAACCCACCACGGCCGGCCGAAGCCCACCCGCGGGGACAGCAGCTGCCACTGCAACGGCTCGATGTGATCGACCCAGCCCTGCACGGCCGACTTGAGCCGGTCGAATGAGAGTGGCTCGGACATCTGGCTCGGATCGAGCACGACGGCCTTCATCGTGTGCTGTGGTTGCACCGAGCTCTCCCACGCCAGGAAGCTGTTGTCCTCGCCCTTCAAACGCCGCATTTCCAACCTCGCTTGTCCTCACCGCCGTTACGGCACTGTCTGTGGCTGTCATCACTCTTATCCGACCGTGTGTCCCAAGAGACAAGCTGTCCCAATCAGCGAGACTCAACGGTCCGCAGCAGGCTCGACGGCCCCTACGGTTTGCGCCATGAAGCGAGCCATTCCGCGCCCTGCCAGCCTCGTAGCCACGGCCAATCGGTTCCGGGTGATCGCCCGCAGCATCGCCGTGCTTCGCGAGTCTGGCCTGTCCGGTGGAGCGGCCGACGGCATCCGCCAGGCCAAGCTGGTCCGCCAGTTCGGGGGGTTCGCCGCCGTCATCGAAAGCGCCGCCAACCGTGACCCCAACGCCATCGCCATCACCGACGAATGGGGCGACGTGACGTTCGTCCAGCTCAACGACCGGGTCAATGCCCTGGCCAGGGCCTGGAACTCGCGGGGAATCGGCGCGGGTTCGGTCATCGCCGCCCTGTGCCGCGATCATCGCGGGTTGGTCACCATCTTGGCCGCGGCCGGCAAGGTCGGGGCCCAACTGCTGCTGATGAACACGGGCTTCGCCAAGCCGCAGCTGGCCGATGTCGCGGCCCGCGAAAAGGTGAACGTGCTCATCTACGACGAGGAGTTCGCCGACCTGGTCGGTGCCATCGATCCCGGTGTACGGCGCTTCCTGGCGTGGACCGACGAACGCTCAGCCGCTGATGTCGAAGGTTCGCTGGAAGGCCTGATCGCGCACACTTCCCCCGCGCCGATGGCCGCTCCGGCCAATCCCGGCGGCATGACCCTGCTCACCAGCGGTACCACCGGCACCCCCAAGGGTGCCCCGCGCGGCAAGACCTCTCCCCTGTTCTCGGCACAGCTGCTCGACCGAGTGCCGCGCCGCCGCGGTCAGACCTGCATGCTGGCCGCGCCGATGTTCCACGGCACGGGACTCGGCCAGGCGGTGCTGTCGCTGGCGCTGGGCAACCGCCTGGTGCTGCGACGCAAGTTCAACCCCGAGGAAACCCTGCGCTCGGTCCAGAATCACGGCTGCGACGTGCTGGTGGTCGTACCGACCATGCTGCAGCGAATCCTCGCCCTGCCCAAGGACGTTCGTGACAAATACGACACCTCGTCACTCAAGATCGTCTTCGTTTCCGGCTCGGCCATGCCACCCGACCTGGTCGAGCGGACCCTGGCCGAATTCGGTCCGGTGCTCTACAACCTCTACGGCTCAACCGAACTCGCGGTCATGACCGTGGCGATGCCCGAGGATCTGCTCCACGATCCGCGGACCGCGGGCCGGGCACCGGTCGGATGCGTGGTGCGCCTCTACGACGATGCGGGCAAACAGATCACCGAACCGGGCGTGATCGGCCGGGTCTTCGCCGGCAGCGACGTGAGCTTCGCCGGCTACACCGACGGCCGCACCAAGGAGTCCATCGACGGATTGCAGAGCAGCGGCGACGTCGGCCACTTCGACGAGACCGGCCGGCTCTACATCGACGGCCGTGACGACGACATGGTGATCTGCGGCGGCGAGAACGTCTATCCGCTGGAGGTCGAAAACCTGATCACCAGCCATCCCGAGGTCGACGAGGTGGCCGTGATCGGGGTCAGCGACAACGATTTCGGCCAACGGCTCAACGCCTATGTGGTGCTGGTCGACGGAGCCACCCTGGCCCCCGACGACATCAAGGACTACGTACGGGCCAACCTGGCCCGCTACAAGATCCCCCGCGACGTCGAGTTCCTGACCAAGCTGCCCCGCAACGCCACCGGCAAGGTGCTGCGCGGCGAGCTGACCGGGGGTGCGCGGTGAGCGATCACGAGTCGATGAAGCGCGAGGTCGCCGGCCGGATGGGCGATGCGTTCGCACCGATCCTGTCCAGTGACCTCGACCCCATCGCCGCCGCGGCCGAGGTCCGGGCCCGGCTCAAGGCCAGCCGCCGACCGGCTCAGCCGGTAGCAGTGGCCAAGGTCGAAAACCGCGCCATCCCAGGTCCCGCCGGTGAGGTTCCGGTGCGGATCTACCACCCGCTGGACACCGAGGCCGACACCTGCCTGCCTGTGCTGATCTATTTCCACGGCGGCGGATTTGTCCTGTGCGACCTGGACTCACATGACTCGTGCTGCCGCCGCCTCGCCAACGGCATCGGTGCAATAGTGGTTTCCGTCGACTATCGGCTGGCGCCCGAGCATCCGTATCCCGCCGCGGTCGAAGATGCCTGGGCGGCAACGCAATGGGTGGCCGACCATGCCGGCGAGTTCGGTGGCGACCCGGCCCGGCTCGTGGTCGCAGGCGACAGCGCGGGTGGCAACCTGGCGGCAGTTGTCGCGATGTCGGCACGGGACCGCAATGGCCCACCGATCGCATTCCAAGTGCTGATCTACCCGGTCGTCGACCAGCGCCGCAAGTCATCGCTGTCCAGCCCGCACACCCGCAGCGGGGTGCTGACCGCCGAGCACATGCAGTGGTTCACCGCGCAGTACCTCGGGGCCGGCGGCGCCCATGCCGACGTGTCCGCCTCGCCGATTCTCGGTGACATGACCGGACTTCCGGATGGGCACGTGCTCACCGGGGCCTTGGATCCGCTGTGCGAGGAAGGCGAGGAGTACGCCCGCAGGCTCGCCGCCGGCGGCGCGAACGTCAGCGTCCGGCGCTACGAGCGCGGCTTCCACGGATTCTTCAACCTCGCCGACCATCTCCCCGCTGCCGCAGAGGCCACCGAAGACGTGTGCGCCGTCGTGCGCGACGCCCTGAACTCCACCACTGCATCCCAAAATCAATGAAAGGCAACCCATGAAGCTTCGGAACACCCGCGCTCTGGTCACCGGCGCGAGCCGCGGACTGGGCAAGAGCATCGCCGAGGTGCTGGCCGCACGAGGCGTCGATGTTGCCGTGGTGGCGCGCGACGCCGAGTCTCTCAACCTGCTTGCCAAGCAGGTTGAAGGCAAGGCCTACCCGACCGACCTGTGTGAGCCGGAGGCCGTGGAAGGCCTCATCGACCGCGTCGAGGCCGACGGACCCATCGACATCGTGATCAACAACGCCGGTATCGACCACGTCGGCCGGTTCCACCAGGTCAGCCCGGAGCAGATTCGGAACCTGCTGCAAGTCAACCTCGCTGCGCCGATGGACATCTGCCGCCAGGTGATACCGCGGATGGTGCAGCGCGGTCGCGGCCACATCGTCAACGTGTCATCGATGGGCGCGATCTCGCAGGGGCCGGGACTGACCCTCTACGGCACGTCGAAGGCCGGATTGAGCCATTTCACCGCAGGCATTCGCGGCGAGTTGCGGGGCAAGCCGGTCGGCACCACGCTGGTGCAGATCGGCGAGGTCAAAACCGACATGATCGACCACATTCGCGCGTTCGGGCCGGCCAGGCGCACCATCGAGCGCTCGATCCGGTGGCGGATGATCCCGCGCGAGTCGCTGGAACCGGTGGACGTTTCCGTGGCCATCGCCGAGGCCATCGAGCACAACCGCCGCCACGTCATCCTGCCGCGCAACATCGTTCCGATGGCGAAGTTCACCGAGTTCCCCCGCCGCATATCCGAACTCATGCTCACCGGCATCGACCAGGACAACGACTGATGGCCGGCGTCGACCTGTCCGGCAAGGTCGCGATCGTCACCGGTGCCGCCCGCGGCCAGGGTGAAGCCGAGGCGCGGTTGTTCGCGGCCCTCGGTGCCCAGGTGGTGTTGACCGACGTACTCGTCGAGGATGGTGAGCGGGTCGCCGCGTCCATCGGCCCCGCGGCCCGCTTTGTACGTCACGACGTCGGCAGCGAAAATGATTGGCGCGCAACGGTTGACACTGCCATGGCGGAGTTCGGCCGGATCGATGCGCTGGTCAACAACGCCGCGATCTGCAGGGTGGTGCCGCTTGCCGAGCAGGACCCTGCGGGGTTCGAGCAGATGCTGCGGGTCAACCTGATCGGCGCCTTCCTGGGCATGCAGGCCGTCACCGAACCGATGAAGGCCGGCGGGGGTGGGTCGATCGTCAACATCTCGTCGCAGGCCGGCGTGCAGGGACTCGCCGGCTACACCGCCTACGGCGCCTCCAAGTGGGGTTTGCGCGGCATGTCGAAGGTGGCGGCCATCGAGCTGGGCCCCTTGGGCATCCGCGTGAACACGGTCTATCCGGGCATGATCGACACTCCGATGATCGCTCATCTGGAGGTGGAGCGCGGTCTCGGGGGCCACCCCGGTGCCCCGCTCACCCGGGTCGGCACTCCCGAAGAAGTCGCCGAAGTCGTCGCATTCCTGGCCTCGGACGCGTCGTCGTACATCACCGGCGCGGACCTGACCGTCGACGGCGGAGCCAGCGCCGGGCGGATCCCGGTGACACCGGTCCACGCCGACTGAGCGCAGTGCCCAAGCGTGCGGTGCCCTGCTGCTGCAGGGCACCGCGCACCCGCCACAACCTCACCGCCCGGGCAGCACCAGGATCTTGACGTGCGCCTCGGGGTCACGCAGTGCCTCGAAAGCGTCGTCGAGACCGTCGAGTCCGACCCGGCCCGTGATGATCGACTCGGCATCGATGTCGCCTGCCGCCAGCCGCGCCAGCACCTTCTCGTAGGCCTGGTCGTAGGGTCCGTGGCCGAAGTTGATTGCGATCTGCCGCATCTGGGCCACCACCGGGATGATGGTCTCCTCGGCGAACGGCGAGGCCACCACCTGGATGCGCGAACCCCACGGCAGGGTATGGGTCAGCGTGTTCAAGGTGCCCACCCGGCCGCTGCACTCGTAGGCGATCAGGAGGCCGCCACCGGTCTTGCCGCTGCCCAGCAGCTCGTTGTACAGCGCGATCGGATCCTGATCGTTGGGGTCGACGACGATGTCGGCGCCCATCTTGGCGGCCAGCTCACGGCGTTTGGGTGACGGCTCTGAGGCGATGACGGTGTGCGCGCCTGCCGCCTTCGCGGCCAGGATCGTGCCCAGCCCGATCGATCCACACCCGATCACCAGCGCTGTGTCTGCAGGCGTGAGGCCGGACTGCTGCATGTGCATCTCACCGACATGGAGTGGCTCGGCCAGCGCGGCGTGCTCCAGGGACAGGCCGTCGGGCACGTGCCGGACCCAGAAGGCATCGACGAGGATGAATTCGCCGAAGGCCCCGTGATATCGGTTCGAGTAGCCGATGATCGTCGGCAGTCCGGTGTCTTGCTCGGTGGTGATGCCAAGCCCGGTGACCCGGTCGCCTTCAGCGAAATCCTCGACGCCCGGACCGGTTTCGACGACGGTGCCGGCCCACTCGTGACCGAGTACCACTGGGCGGCCGGCGTCGAACACCGCGAACGGGTAGCCCGCACCGGCGGCCACTTCCACGAACCGGCACGGGTCTTTCGACATGCTCAGATCACTGCCGCAGATGCCGCAGACCGCGACCTTGATGCGCAGTTGGCCCGGTCCGGTCACCGGCGGTTCGGTCACGTCGGCGACGGTGAACTGACCCTCGAAGTACTCCGCAGCACGCATCAGGCCTCCTGCCCGGCGAGCTGCTCGGCAGGCCGGCCGTAATAGTCGGTGTGCGCCTTGGTGATCGCACCGATGAGGCCGCCGAGTAGGTACTGGCTGTTGTCCTCGGCGAATTGCAGGCTGGCCTGCCGGCCCACGTTGCGTTTCTTGAAGTGCGGCACGACTTCGGAGGCGAACAGTTCGTAGCTACGCAAGGTCTCCTCCCAACCGGCCATGTCTACGTGCAGGATCAGCAGGGTGCCGAATCCGCCGGTCTTCTCGATGAGCCGCTCGATCTGCGCGATCGCATCCTCGGGGGTGCCGATGATCACCTGGCCGAATTCGCCCAGGTTGTCGGTGCGCCACTGGTTGATGATGCCCTCGGGAGTCTGCGCCCACTCGGGGTTGATGCCCTGCTGCCGGTTGACGTATTCGGCGATGGCATGGATCCGGCGACTGACGGCGCGTTCGGCCTCGGCCCGGGTCTCGGCGATGAACATCGGATTGACCAGGCGCCAGGTGGAGCGGTCGGCCTGATGGCCGTGTTCGGCCGAAACCTGTTCGTAGACACCCCAGTTTCGGTCGAGCACGTCGAATCCCGTCGGCGAGCTGGCCGCAAGTGACAGCAGTGACAACCCGTGCGTGCCGGCCAGGACCGAGCCGTTCGGTGAGATGGTCGATGCAGTCGCGACCTCGATACCTGCCGGATCGTAGGTGGGCAATTGGGCGCGGGCATCACGCAGGGTGAACCAGTCGGTCTCCATGTTGACGACTTCGCCACGCAGCAGCCGAAGGACAGCCTCCAGCGCCTCGCCCTGCATCCGGCGCTGGTCGAGGGGATCGATTCCCATCATGTGCGCGTCCAGCGGGATCTTGCCCGGCCCGGTGCCCACGATCAGCCGACCTCGGGTCTGCAGATCGAGTTGGGTGATGCGGTCGGCGGTGACCAGCGGATGGTGGTACGGCAACGACATCACGCCGGTGCCGAACCGGATCCGTTCGGTGCGCTCGGCCGCCGCGGCGATGAACACATCTGGCGCCGGGACGATTTCGGATCCGGTCGAATGGTGCTCGCCCATCCAGGCCTCGTCGAATCCGAGATGGTCGAGGTGGCACATCAGGTCGATGTCGCGGCGCAGCTGCAGCGCTGGGTCGGCGTTGAGGGGGTGATAGGGGGCCAGGAACGCCCCGAACTTGATCGAGCTCGAATTCCACATGCCGGGGACGCTATCTGGATCGAATGATTGGATCAAGTGATCCATAAATTAGGCCTGCAAAGGCTCCCGCTGGGTGGGACGGATCCGTCAGGAACCGAGCAGGCGATCGACCCCGCCGACGACGAAACGCACCAGGTCGTCGTAGAAGTCACGCAGTTCGGTCTCGCCCAGCCGGCTGCCGTTACGGCGCCATTCGTCGGCTCGGCTCAGCGCCTGGATGAAGTTCATGATCGAGATCGCCCAGCGCAGTTCCAGACGCGCCGGATCGGAGTCGGGAAAGGCCCGCTGCACCTGGGCGAAAAGTTCGTCGGGCAGATGCTGCTCGGTGTCCAGCAGAACCGGATTGTCCTCTTGCGAGATCTGCGCGATGATCTTGATCCAGCGCATGCCGCGGACCCGGTGACGCAGTAGCAGTTTCAGATACGGCTCGGTGACCGCGCGGACCAGGGCGTCGGGTCCCGGCGCGACCGGATCGGCCGCGAGCACCGCCACGTTGGCCGCGATCTCGTCGCGCACCGGTGCGCCGATGTCGGTGAGCACCGCCCGCAACAGCTCGTCTTTGGATCCGAAGTGATAGTGCACCGAGGCCGCGCCCAGGCCCGCGGCGGCGTTGACTGCCCGCACCGACACCGCATCCACCCCTTGGGCGGCGAACAATCGTTCGGCAGCCTTCACCAGGCGCAGCCGGGTGGCCGCGCCCTGCCGATTCTGGGCTGCGCCGGACACCTGACGAGCATGTCACGCGCCGCGCCGGGCTGCCGACCTGCGCTCTACCCCGACGGCGTGTCGCCGACCAGCGGCGCGAACCGGCCCTGATCGTCGGGCACATAGGGCGCGGTGGCCGTCACAGCGGTCAGCGGCAGCGGGCCGTACAGATGCGGGAAGAGCATCGCGTCGGGATCCGTCGGGACCCCCGGCTCCCAGCGCACCGGATCGGTCAGCTTTTCCGGGTCGATGTGCAACAGAACCAGGTCGCCACGTCCGGAGTAGAGCCGGTTGGCCGGCAGATGCACCTGTTCGGGAGCCGAGAGGTGGACGAAGCCCTGCACACCGAGCGAGTCCGGACGATGTTCGCCGCTACGCTGGGCCCGGCGCCAGTCCTCGACGCTGCACAGGTGAACCAGGACACGCGGCGACGGGTGCATACCGTCAGCTTGCCGGTCCAGCAACGCTGCGGCCAAGTGAGACACGACACACCGGTGAACCCTTGGGGAACAAGGCCGGAATCCAAAACGTCTGACAGAGTAGACATACGCAATCGAGGCGCCTTTGCCGAGATGCGCAGAGCAGAAGACGGAGGAGCCATGAACGCAACTCTGACAAGCCCGGAGCTAACCAGAGCCGATCGCTGCGATCGCTGCGGCGCGGCCGCACGCGTGCGCGCGAAGCTGCCCTCAGGGGCCGAGCTGCTCTTCTGCCAGCACCATGCCAACGAGCACGAAGCCAAGCTGGTCGAGCTGGCCGCGGTGTTGGAAACCAGCACGGCAGAGGTCTAACGGCTGCTGTCGCGCACCCTTCACGGCCTCCGACACCACCCGCCTGGGCAGGAGCACGTTTCGTCAGTAATGCTTGACTGGTCATGACTGGCCAGCCGCTTCCAGTACCACCATCACGCCACCACATCTGGCATATCACTCGACGCACATTGTCGAAGAGCTGGGACGACTCCATCTTCTCGGAGTCGGCACAGGCGGCGTTCTGGTGCGCGTTGTCATTGCCTCCCCTACTACTGGGGATGCTCGGCAGCCTGGCCTACATCGCACCGTTGTTCGGGCCGGACACTCTGCCGACGATCCAGGATCAACTGATCAACGCGGCGAACAGCTTCTTTTCACCCAACGTCGTCAACGAGATCATCGAGCCGACGATCCGCGACATCGTCAGGGGCGCCCGGGGCGAGGTGGTGTCGGTGGGCTTCGTGATCTCGTTGTGGGCCGGCTCGTCGGCGGTCTCGGCGTTCGTGGACTCGATCGTGGAGGCCCACGGCCAAACTCCGTTACGGCATCCGGTGCGCCAGCGTTTCTATGCGCTCGGGCTCTACGTGATCATGCTGGTGTTCGCGATCGCGGTCGCGCCGCTGGTGGCGCTGGGGCCCCGGGCGGTCGCCGAGCACATTCCGGACAGCTGGGACAACGTACTGCGCTACGGCTACTACCCGGCGCTGTTCCTGGCGGTTTTCGTCGGGGTGACCATCCTCTACCGGGTCTCGCTGCCGGCACCGATCCCGACCCACCGCCTGGTGCTCGGAGCGGTCCTGGCCACCGTGGTGTTCCTGGTCGCCACCTTCGGGCTGCGGATCTACCTGACCTGGATCACCAGCACCGGCTACACCTACGGTGCACTGGCAACACCGATCGCTTTCCTGCTGTTCGCGTTCTTCCTGGGTTTTGCCGTCATGTTCGGCGCCGAACTCAATGCGGCCATACAAGAGGAGTGGCCCGCGGCGGACACCCACACCAGGAGACTGCGGGAATGGCTTGAGTACAAAGCCCTCAACGCCGGCTTCAGCGGCGGCGCCCCGGCACCGGCCGAAAGCCGTGTGCCCGAGCACGTCGAACCGCCGGTACCGCCACCTACTTCTTGAGCTGCTCGTAGATCTTCTTGCAGTCCGGGCACACCGGAGAACCCGGCTTGGGCGACTTGGTCACCGGAAACACCTCGCCGCACAGCGCGACGACATGCGTGCCCATGACGGCGCTTTCGGCGATCTTGTCCTTCTTGACGTAGTGGAAGAACTTGGGGGTGTCGTCGTCGGTCCCGTCGTCGACGCGTTCGTCGGTGTCCGGGCGCTCGATGGTCTGGGTCTGCATGTTCTCATTGTGCCTGGGTGCGGGCCATAGGGAAATCCACCTGCCACCACCGGCGCCAGGTGTGGAACAGTAGAGGCATGAAACAAAGCCACGAGCTGAGTTTCGACGGCGATTTCGGCGACGATTTCGGCAAGGAAGCCCGCCCGGTTCTCATCACCAAAGCCGCACCCGCATACGAAGTGCAGCATCGCCAACGTGTCCGCAAGTACCTGACGTTGATGGCCTTCCGTATTCCGGCGCTCATCCTGGCGGCCGTCGCCTACAACATCTGGCAGAACGGCCTCATCTCGCTCGCGATCATCGTGGCGTCGATACCGCTGCCCTGGATGGCGGTTCTGATCGCCAACGACCGTCCCCCGCGTAGCGCCGAGGAACCGCGACGCTACGCCGGCCGCGGCGAGCGGATACCCCTGTTCCCCACCGCGGAGCGCCCGGCGTTACAGCCGGCGTTACAGAAGGAGCCGAACGTGGCACCGCAACCGGAGTCAGCGCGGCCGGGCGATGATGCTCCCAGCTGAGCGGCTTCTTTAGCCATTCTTAGGACATTCTCAGGTCGGTCCGGAAAAACTGCAGCTCAACGGGCATGAATCTCCAGATCGGCGGGAACTCTCATGGGGTCTACGACGTTGTACTTCATGACAGTTCGAGCCGATCAGGAGGCCGTCATGGCAAATGCCACCACAAGCCGCGTCGACAGTGATCTGGACGCCCAGAGCCCTGCCGCCGACCTCGTGCGCGTGTATCTGAACGGCATCGGCAAAACGGCGTTGCTCAACGCCGCCGATGAGGTAGAGCTCGCAAAGCGCATCGAGGCAGGCTTGTACGCCCAGCACATGCTGGACACCAAGAAGCGTCTCGGCGAGAACCGCAAACGCGACCTGGCTGCCGTCGTCCGCGATGGTGAGGCCGCCCGCAGGCACCTGCTGGAAGCCAACCTGCGCCTGGTCGTGTCGCTGGCCAAGCGCTACACCGGCCGCGGCATGCCGCTGCTGGACCTGATCCAGGAAGGCAACCTGGGCCTGATCCGCGCGATGGAGAAGTTCGACTACACCAAGGGCTTCAAGTTCTCCACGTACGCCACGTGGTGGATCCGCCAGGCCATCACCCGAGGGATGGCGGACCAGAGCCGCACCATCCGCCTGCCCGTCCATCTGGTCGAGCAGGTCAACAAGCTGGCCCGGATCAAGCGTGAGATGCACCAGCACCTGGGCCGCGAGGCCACCGACGAGGAACTGGCCGAAGAGTCCGGTATTCCGGTCGAGAAGATCAACGATCTGCTGGAGCACAGCCGCGACCCGGTGAGCCTGGACATGCCGGTCGGCACCGACGAGGAAGCCCCGCTCGGCGACTTCATCGAGGATTCCGAGGCGATGTCGGCCGAGAACGCCGTCATCTCCGAGCTGCTGCACACCGACATCCGCCACGTGCTGGCCACGCTCGACGAGCGCGAGCAGCAGGTGATCCGGTTGCGGTTCGGCCTCGACGACGGCCAGCCCCGCACCCTGGACCAGATCGGCAAGCTGTTCGGGCTGTCCCGCGAGCGTGTCCGCCAGATCGAGCGTGAGGTGATGGCCAAGCTACGCAACGGCGAGCGTGCCGATCGGCTCCGCTCCTACGCCAGCTAGTCCTCCTGTCGATGTGCCCCGCCGGTTTCCGGCGGGGCACATCGCTTTGGCCTGGCGTTTTACCTCGCGGTGTGAGGTGCCCGACGCCCCGATGTTGCGCCGCAGTTCAAGAGCCGGAAACGGTAGACTGTGCGGTGACGTTTGGGCTGGGAAGGCGCGCATGAACGATCTGGTCGACACCACCGAGATGTACCTGCGGACGATCTACGACCTCGAAGAAGAGGGCGTGGTGCCGCTGCGTGCCCGCATTGCCGAACGGCTCGACCAGAGCGGTCCGACGGTCAGCCAGACCGTGTCGCGCATGGAGCGCGACGGCCTGCTGCACGTGGCCGGTGACCGCCACCTGGAGCTGACCGACAAGGGCCGCGCCCTCGCGGTCGCCGTGATGCGCAAGCACCGGCTGGCCGAACGGTTGCTCGTCGATGTGATCGGGCTGCCGTGGGAGGACGTCCACGCCGAGGCATGCCGCTGGGAACACGTGATGAGCGAGGACGTGGAGCGGCGCCTGGTCCAGGTGCTCGACAACCCCACCACCTCACCGTTCGGCAACCCGATCCCGGGCCTGGGCGATCTCGGCGTAGGAGCGACGGGCTACGACGATGTCAGCCTGGTCCGGCTGACCGAGCTCCCGGTCGGATTGCCGGTGGCGGTGGTGGTGCGTCAGCTCACCGAACACGTCCAGGGCGACACCGAACTCATCGGCCGGCTCAAGGACGCCGGGGTGGTGCCGAACGCGCGCGTCACCGTCGAGGCCAACGACCACGGCGGCGTGATGATCGTGATCCCGGGGCACGAGCAGGTCGAGCTGCCCCATCACATGGCGCACGCCGTCCGCGTCGAGAAGGTCTAGCCGGCTCAACTGGCCCTACGCCCCCACGGCTTTCGCCGTGGCAACTGCACGCCCAGCTGCTGCGCCAGCCGGTACCCGGTGCCCGCCAGTTCGCGGATCCGCTCGGGGTGCATCCCCGATTGCAGTGCGGTGTCGAGCATGCCGGCCATCCGGTGCGTCGGCCGCGCCTGCAGGGCCGCATCAAGCGACACCCCTGCCAGCGGCCCGTCGCCGCGTGCGTACGCCGAAAATGCCAGCAGGACAAGCGCTTCCACGCGCCACGGGTCAGGGAGCGTGCGGGCCAGCAGCGCCCACAGGGCTTCGGCTTGCTCGGCGCACTCCCCCGCCGCCAGCGCGTAGAGCGTGTCACGCACCCGCGGGTCGGCCAAACCCACGGCCAGCCGCGCCAACTCAGGGTGGCCGGGCAGCGTTCCCTCGGCCAACTGCAGGGCCGCCGTCATCGCGGCTTCGACGTCGCTGCGCACCTCGGCGTCGGGGCGGGGATCCGGGCATCCGGGCCGCTGCGACGCGAGCGCCAACCGCCGTTGTGTCGAGTCGACGGTTACCGGATCCGGCCGGATCACCGCGAGCAGTTCGTCACGGCTGGCGTAGAGCCGGCGGCCGTCCAGTACCGCGGCTGCCGCCAGCGGCGACGCACCCGGATCATCCACCCAACCCTGCTCGCCGCAGCTGTCGGCGCAATGCCAGAACCCGCCGGCAGCCACCTTGTCCACGACATGCGCTGCATACAGTTCGATGTCCTCGACAGCAAGCGCCTGGTCCAGCACCGATGCCAGGTCGCGGTAGCGGTCATCGCACGCCCGGCAGTCCCTACTGTGGTCATCCACCATCACGGCGATCGCCGCGTCCGCGCCGGCGGTGGCCGCGAGGCTGACCAGATGCGCGACGCGTTCGGTCATGTCGTCGGCCAGATCAGCACGCATGACGCAGCCCAGCTCACCGTGGTTGACGGTGACCAGGACGAGGCTGAATTCCGGGACGAACCCGAGCACGGCGGGAAGTGCGGCGATCAGCGCACCGGGACGGTTGAGATGGAAGTCGAACTCTGACGAGGATGGCGATGGCGTGGTCATGGTCTGACCGTGCCAACCGGAGCCGTCAGGAACCGTCGCCCGAACCAGCCCGCCGCCGGTGGTTGGGGATGGATTCTGCGCTGGGGATAACCCGGTCGCCCTTGTTCACCGCGTATTCGGCGTCAGCCGCATGTGCCAGACGGCAACGATCAGCAGTCGGAGGCGAGGGCCTCGGGCGCCGCGTCGCCGGGTCCGCCCGCCTCCGCCCGGACCAGCAGCCGGGCGATGCGGTCATCGAAAACCGGCGAGTAGGACACGTCGTCATCGCATCCGCCTCCGTCGAGGCCACCGACCAACCCGGTCACCGTGGACCCCGACACCCACGGAGCGCCGCTGAAACCGTCGGTCAGGCCGCCACAAGCCAGGGACGGGAATCCTTGCGACGACGTTGCCGTGCCCCGGCAGGCCAGCGCGCCGCCTCCCTCGCCCATCTGGTAGCCCGTCACGGTCACCGAGCTTCCCGGCGCAGGCGCCGAACCCAGGGTCAGCCCACCCTCGGCCTCCGCGAGCAGCCCGGCGCCTTTCCCGCCCGCGACCCGCACGATGGCGTAGTCGGCCCGCGGATCCTGGTCGGCGATCCAGCGCGGGTCCAGATACACGGCCTCGACGTGCCAGGCATCACCACCGCCTTCGCCGAAGCCGGGAACGAAGGCGGCGTCCACCCCGTCGAGCAGACAGTGCGCAGCCGTCAGGATGAGGTCGCCGGTTGTGCTGGCCAGGACCGAACCGCTGCAGGTGTGCGTCGTGGTGTCACCGAGGAAAAGTGCCCCCACCCGCGGGTCCGGGGTCACGGACTCGGCGCCCGCCTGCGACAAGGGGCGGGCGGAGTCCCGTGCGCTGGTCGGCGGGACCGTGGTGGGGCCGGCTGTCCCGGAGCCGGCCGCGTCGCCCGGCCCGGTGCAGGCCGCGACCGCGGCCGTCGTCAACGCCGCCGCGAGTGTGAGCTTCACCATCCGGGCCACCTGCACCATCACGATTTTGCCTGATCGCGCGGACCATGGCCGGAATGCCGACCGCACCCCGGCGCGTTCGCACGCACAAGCGGGGCGGAACCAACCCGCGGTGCGGGTATGCGAGACACTAGACAGAACGGTGGTAGGCCGTCACAGCGTGCTACCGCAGCGAGGAGACGAAGCGAGATGACCGACAGCAGCGATACCCCCGAGCAGCACTACCAGCCCGACCAGAGCGGCATGTACGAGCTTGAGTTCCCGGCTCCACAGCTGTCGTCTTCGGATGGCCGCGGCCCGGTGCTGATTCACGCCCTGGAGGGGTTCTCCGACGCCGGTCACGCCATCCGGCTGGCCGCGGAGCATCTGAAGGACACCCTCGACACCGAGCTCGTGGCATCGTTCGCCATCGACGAGCTGCTCGACTACCGGTCGCGGCGGCCGCTGATGACATTCAAAACCGACCATTTCACCAGCTACGACGAACCCGAGCTGAACCTGTACGCGCTGCACGACGGCGTGGGGACACCGTTTCTGCTGCTGGCCGGCCTCGAGCCGGACCTGCGGTGGGAGCGTTTCATCACCGCGGTGCGGTTACTGTCCGAGCAGCTCGGGGTCCGACGGGTGATCGGGCTGGGCACCATTCCGATGGCGGTGCCGCACACCCGCCCGGTGATGTTGACCGCGCACGCCAACGACAAGGAGCTGATCGCCGACCACACCCCGTGGGTCGGCGAGGTCCAGGTGCCGGCGAGCGTTTCCAACCTCCTCGAGTTCCGCATGGCTCAGCACGGCCACGAGGTGGTCGGTTACACCGTGCACGTCCCGCACTACCTGGCTCAGACGGCTTATCCGCCGGCCGCCGAGGCACTCTTGGCCGAGGTGGCGCGAACCGGTTCGCTACAACTGCCGTTGGAGAAGCTTTCCGAGGCCGGCGCCGAGGTGTACAGCAAGATCAACGAGCAGGTAGAGGCCAGCACCGAGGTCGCCCAAGTGGTGACCGGGCTGGAGCGCCAGTACGATGCATTCGTTGCCGCACAGGAGAATCGGTCCCTGCTGGCGCGTGATGAGGAACTACCCAGCGGTGACGAGCTGGGTGCCGAGTTCGAACGGTTCCTCGCTCAGCAGGCCGGTGACAAGCACAAGGACGACAGGTACCGGGACGGACGGGACGGCTTCGGCGACGGATTCCCGAACGGCGACACCCACTCATAGGGGCCCGATGCCGGGCCGAGAGCGAGGTTGACCAGTATGACCGAGCGCAAATCCCATCTGCGGACCGTTCGCGAGCTCACCCCAGCACTCGAATACCGCACGATCCACGGGTACCGTCGGGCCTTCCGGGTCGCCGGATCGGGACCGGCGATACTTCTGATCCACGGCATCGGTGACAACTCCACAACCTGGCACACGGTGCAATCGGCCCTGGCACAGCGGTTCACGGTGATCGCCCCGGACCTGCTCGGCCACGGCAGCTCCGACAAACCGCGCGCGGACTATTCGGTGGCCGCGTACGCCAATGGGATGCGCGACCTGCTCAGCGTGCTCGACATCGATCGGGTGACGGTCGTCGGGCATTCCCTGGGCGGCGGCGTGGCGATGCAATTCGCATACCAGTTCCCGCAGTTGGTGGACCGCCTCATCCTCGTCGGCGCCGGTGGCGTCACCAAGGATGTCAACATCGCCCTGCGGGTCGCGTCCCTGCCGATGGGCAGTGAAGCCCTGGCGCTGCTGCGCCTGCCCCTGGTGCTGCCTGCGTTGCAGCTGGCCGGCCGTGCCGCCGGCGCGGTGCTTGGCTCGGCCGGTCTCGGACACGACATCCCGGACATGTTGCGTATCCTGGCCGATCTGCCCGAGCCGACGGCATCGTCGGCCTTCGCGCGCACGCTGCGCGCCGTGGTGGACTGGCGTGGTCAGGTCGTCACCATGCTGGATCGCTGTTACTTGACTGAATCCGTTCCCGTGCAATTGATCTGGGGTGACTCCGATTCGGTGATCCCCGTCAGCCACGCCCGGATGGCCCACGCCGCGATGCCCGGTTCCCAGTTGGAGATTTTCTCCGGATCCGGGCATTTTCCGTTCCACGACGATCCTGACCGCTTCGTCGAGGTGATAGAACGCTTCATCGACACGACCGACCCCTCGGTCTACGACCAGGATGAACTCCGCAGCCTGCTGCGCAGCGGGCGGACCGGAGCGACGATCAGCGGGCCCTTCGATACTCAGATCGCGGTACTCGACGCGATGGGCGCCGACGAGCGCAGCGCCACCTGACCTTCTCCCGCGGGCGGATCGGCCCGGGGTGCGCGGGGGCGACGTAGCATCGGTCTATGGCCATCGATGTCACCGTATTGCGCGTGTTCACCGACTCCGAAGGCAAGTACGGCAACCCGCTGGGGGTTGTTGACAACAGCACGGTGGCGCCCGACGACCGGCAACGGATCGCCACCGAATTGGGTTACAGCGAAACTGTATTCATCGATCTGCCGCAGCCCGGTGGCAACTCGGCCGGCGTTCACATCTTCACCCCGACTGTCGAGCTGCCGTTCGCTGGACATCCGACGGTCGGTGCGTCGTGGTGGCTGCGCGAGTTGGGGCTGCCGGTCCGTACCCTGCGCGTACCCGCGGGAATCGTTTCGATCGAGTACGACGACGATCGAACCATTGTGAATGCCCGCTCGGAATGGGCCCCTGAATTCGCCATCTACGATCTGGCCACGGTGGAGGAGGTTCTCGCCGCCGAACCCGACGATTTCGACAATGCCTACCTGTGGGCCTGGATCGACGAGGCGAACGGCACGTTGCGCTCCCGGTCATTCGCCTCACATCTGGGGATTCCCGAAGATGAGGCCACCGGAGCAGCTGCGGTGCGGATGACCGACTATCTCAGCCGGGATCTGACGATTATCCAGGGCAAAGGCTCGGTGATCGAGACCCGATGGAGTCCGGAGGGCTGGGTTCGCGTGGCCGGCCGTGTGGTCAACGACGGCAACTCCCGACTGGACTGACGCCGGCCTGGCGCGGACTACGCCTCGGCACGGTGGGCGCGCAGCGCCTCGATCTCACGCTCGAAATCCTCAGCCGACGTGAACGACCGGTACACCGACGCGAACCTCAGGTAGGCGACCTCGTCCAGTTCGCGCAGCGGCCCGAGAATCGCCAAGCCGACCTCATGGCTGGGGATCTCCGGTGTACCGAGCCCACGGACCGCGTCCTCGACCTTCTGCGCCAAGACATTGAGCGCGTCGTCATCGACTTGCCTGCCCTGACAGGACCGGCGTACCCCGCGAATGACCTTCTCGCGACTGAACGGCTCGGTTACCCCGCTGCGCTTCACCACGGCCAGCACGGCGGTCTCTACAGTGGTGAATCGACGTCCGCACTCGGGGCAGGACCGACGGCGTCGAATGGCCTGCCCTTCATCGGTCTCGCGTGAATCGACCACACGCGAATCGGGGTGACGGCAGAACGGACAGTGCATTACCGCTCCTTCGTCATGCCGCCGGACAACTAGTTCGAGCGCTCTTGAGCGTACCCGCGATGCCCGCGGCAGATTCACCGCCGGGTCCAGTGGTGCGTAGATGCTCATGCCGACGCCGACCAGTGTCGCTGGCGGCCAGGACGATTCAGCGGACATCGCCCTGCTCAGCCAACCGGCGCGAGCAGCGTCTGCCCTGCGTCCAGCGCCGCGGATTCGAGCTGGTTGAGATCGCGGATCTGCTCGACGACCCGGGCGACCGGGGCGTCGGGGGCGACGCGCCGGGCCACCTGCTGCAGCGTCTCCCCCGACTTCACCTGCACCACCGCGAGTTCGGTCGGAGTCGTGCCGGGGTCGGTTCCCATCACCCCGCCGAGTTGGGCCACCAAACCCAGCCAGATCGTGATGCCGGCTGCCACCAGTGCCAACAAGACGGTCGTCACAGGGGTGATGGGCCGGCTGCGGTGGGACGCCCGCGACATCAACACCCCGGTCCCGCGGTAGCGAACCGAACCGCCGGCGGGACGCGTGGGCGAGGGCCGCTGGACCCGGCGCAACGGCCTGGGAGCACCAGCGCCGAACTGGGCGCGGGGGCCCTGCGACCGCGGAGTGGCCCGAACAGCGCGGGAACGGCTATCGGCGGGGATATCGATGATCGCCATCTGACTGCCTTTCGGTGAGACGTTTCGCTCTTGTGTTCGAACATAGTCGCTCAAGTGTTCGATTGATAGAACATGTGATCGAACTGTTGCCAAACGATAGAACAGCCCACCGACAAGTTCGGGCCACCAGGCCCGCCCACCCCTTGACAGCGGCGCACGCCGCACCCACCTGCAGACACGCCCACAACACACGTCGAACACATGTTTGATTAATGTTCGAACAACGACTACATTCGGCCTCATGAGCGACGACCGCAGCAGGGACGGCAGCACCGACACCCCGGCCGAATCGGACGGCGCGGGTCCACGCCGGGCCGAGGGGGGCCTCACCGACCGGCAACGGACGATTCTCGACGTCATCCGCGCATCGGTGACCAGTCGCGGCTACCCACCCAGCATCCGCGAGATCGGGGACGCGGTCGGCCTCACCTCGACCTCGTCGGTCGCCCATCAGTTGCGCACCCTGGAACGCAAGGGCTATCTCCGACGCGACCCCAACCGGCCGCGTGCGGTCGACGTGCGCGGTGCGGAGGATCCGGCCGCCGCGGTGGTCTCGACCGACGTGACCGGTTCCGATGCACTACCCGAGCCGACCTTCGTTCCGGTGCTCGGGCGCATCGCCGCGGGCGGTCCCATCCTGGCCGAGCAGGCCGTCGAGGATGTCTTCCCCCTGCCCCGCGAACTGGTCGGTGAGGGCTCGCTGTTCCTGCTCAAGGTCGTCGGAGACTCGATGGTCGATGCGGCCATCTGCGATGGCGACTGGGTGGTGGTGCGCCAGCAGAGCGTGGCCGACAACGGTGACATCGTGGCAGCCATGATCGACGGCGAAGCCACCGTCAAGACGTTCAAGCGGACCCGCGGTCAGGTCTGGCTGATGCCGCACAACCCGGCATACGAGCCGATCCCCGGTAACGACGCAGCGGTGCTCGGCAAGGTCGTCACCGTGATTCGCAAGATCTGACGGACCGATGGCCGGGCCGGCCGCACCGAAAGGCGGCCGGAGCCCGGTAGCTCAGCCCGTGGACGCTGGGTCAGTCGGTTCGGACAAAACCGTTGGTGCGCGCGAATTCCTCACTGGCGAACCAAATCTCGGCGACCGCATCGTCATACTCACTACTGTCGGGTGCCCAGTATCGGCCGGTCTTGGTGTCGGCCTTGATCGGGTAGCCCTCCGGCGCACGATTCGGGTCGTCCAGCGGTAGGTGAATGGCCGTGGCGCTCGGGATCTCGTCCAGTTCGATGGCGGCATGGCGCCCGCTGTGGGGCTCGGTGCTGCTGTATGCCTCGGCCTCGGTGATCACCCGGGTGGGCGCAGTGTCGACATTGTCCTGGTCGCTCGGCGGGGCCATGCCGCTCAGCGTCGAGAAGCCCGGCGCCGCGGGGACACCGCCGGTCGCCCCCGCGAACGCCCCGGTGTCGAACGTGTCGTCTGCGAGCTCCGCTTCGATTTCGCCGTCGGTGTCCTCGCCCTCGGCAACTTCTTCGAAGTCCGCATCGATGGGCGTGTCGAGATCCTCGTCGCCGAAGTCGTCGTCCTCGTAGTCGTCGTCCTCGTAGTCCTCGTAGTCGTCGAAGTCGTCATCGTCGTCGAAGCCGCGCTCCCCGACCAGCTGTGCGGAATCCTCCGGCGGTTCCTCCTCCTCACCCGGGACTCCGTAACCGATGGCGGGGCCGCGGGGCGCGGCCCACTGGCTGACCGGGATCGCGGTGTCGGTGGGGCCGTCATACGGCGACGCCGCCGCACTCGCCACGTCCTCGCCCGGCCCGCCGAATCGCGCTGTCGCGGCTTCGCCGGCACCGTAGGCAGTGCTCGGCGTGTAGCTGCCCGACGTATCGGCGCCGTGGTCATCGGCGAATTCGTCGTGGTCGTATCCCCGCGATTCGTAGCGCGCCTCGTCGTAGCGACCGTCGTCGTAGTGCGGTGGGCCGGGTGCCTCGTCGTAATCGTCGTCGAATGGATCGTGTTCGAAGTCGTCGTCGCCGCCGGCCCGGCGGCGGTGCCACAGTGCCGCCCCCACGATGAGCCCCGCCAGCAGCAGCACCGGGACCACTGCGATCAGCCACCACCAGCTCCAATGCCAGGAGAATGGCTTCTCGGTATCGGCTGTCGACGGCTGCGGACCACCGGCATGGGGCTGACCGACTCCCGGAACCTGCAGTCCGCTCAGCTCGGAGGCCAGTTTCGACGGCTCGGTGGTGAACTTGTTGGCGTCGCGATCCCACGAGATCGCTCCCCCGCTGAACCGCTGCGTGATGACCGAGCCGTCTTCGGTCTGGTCGGCCATGGGGGCGCCCAGTGCGCCCTTGGCGCCGCCGAGCTTGTCCCAGGCCGCTTTCATGGCTCCCCGGACGATCACCGCACCGTAGTCGGGGGTCCAGAAGATGACGGGGTTGTCTGCCGCGGCGAAGGTGCTGATGCGGCTGTTCGGGCCCAGCCCGCCTTCGGACTCGCTGGCGGTGGGGAAGCCCAGATCGCCTTCCGGTCCACCGACGCTTTCGTATTTCTCCAGCAGCTGGCCGGTGATCGCGTTGGCGCCGGTGGCCGGGCTGTAGAAAATCTTGCCGCCGGCGTAGTTCTGCCCGACCCCGTCGGCGCCGATCGGGTACTGGTCGCCGTCCTTGGCCCCCAGCGGCCCCATCGGCCCGCCTGCCGCGCGACGAGCCGCCGCGATCGCCGCGGCAGCATCCGACGGCACGTCCAGTCCCGCCAGCTGATCGGCCAGCTCCGGCGGAACCGTGGTGAACGCTTTGGTCTTGCGGTTCCAGGAAATCTCACCGCCGGTGAACTTCTGGGTGCTCACGTCGCCGTCGAACGACTCGTCCTCGGCTGGAACGCCCAACACACCCGCCGAACCGCCGAGCTTGTCCCACGCGGCGTTGATAGCACCCCGGACAACGCGGGCACCGGTGGCAGGAGTCCAGAAGATGACGGGCTTGTCTGGCGCGCTGAGCGTCGAGTTGCGGCTGTCGGCGGCCAGCCCGGGTCCCTCGTCGATGGTCGGGAATCCCAGATCCCCGTCCGCGGCGCCGCCCAGCGACTCGTACTTCTCCAGAATGGCGCCCTGCATGAAATGAGCGCCGGTCGCCGGGGTGTAGAACATCTTGCCCCCGGCGAAGTTCTGCGCGAAGCCCGATCCGACCGCGTAGACCCCGCCCTGGCGTGGCCCCAGCGGCCCGCCGTCACCGCCGCTGGCCTGCCAGGCGGCCGTGACCGCCGCATCGGCATCCGACTCCGGGGTGGCCGACGCCACCGCCGGCCCCATCAAAGCAGCGACCACGAGTGCGAGCAGGCCGACCGCCAACCGCCACACGGTCGCGTCCAGCCTCGCTCCAGGCCTAGTCATGCGCTCTCCCCGCTCGTTCGGCAAAGTTTCCTCAGAAATGTCCCGCCCCGACAACTTTGCTTCAGCAGGTGACGATAACCAAGGAACGTGGCCGATCATGGCCAAAAAAGCCCCAATATCTGGGTCCAAGGACCCAGATTTGGGCTTCTCGGGCCGTCACACGGGGTGATCCGGACTCGTCAGACGCCCAAACTGCGTCCGATGATCTCCTTCATGATCTCGGTCGTACCGCCGTAAATGGTCTGCACCCGCGCGTCCAGGTACGCCCGTGCTACCGGGTACTCCCGCATGTAGCCGTAGCCGCCGTGCAGCTGCAGGCAGCGGTCGATGAGCTCGACCTGCTTCTCGGTCGAATACCACTTGGCCATCGCGGCCTGCTCCACGGTGAGCTTCTCGTCGAGGTGCAACCGGAGGAACTCGTCGACCATCATCCGCACCACGGTGGCCTCGGTCGCCAGTTCGGCCAGCAGGAACCGGCTGTTTTGGAAGCTGCCGATGGGCTTGCCGAACGCCTTGCGCTCCTTGGTGTACTGCACCGTCTGCTCCAACACCGCCTCCATCGCAGCCGCGGCCATGATGGCGATCGAGATCCGTTCCTGCGGCAGGTTCTGCATCAGGTAGACGAAGCCCTGGCCTTCCTCGCCGAGCAGGTTCTCGACAGGCACCTTGACGTCGGTGAACGACAGCTCGGCGGTGTCCTGGGCGTCCAGACCGATCTTGTCGAGGTGCCGGCCCCGCTCGAAGCCTTCCATGCCGCGCTCCACCACCAGCAGGGAGAAGCCCAGCGCGCCCTTCTCGGGGTCGGTCTGGGCGACGACGATCACCAGGTCGGAGTTGATGCCGTTGGTGATGAAGGTCTTCGACCCGTTGAGCACGTAATGGTCGCCGTCGCGGACGGCACGGGTCTTGATGCCCTGAAGGTCGCTGCCGGTGCCGGGTTCGGTCATTGCGATCGCCGTGATCAATTCACCCGTGCAGAACTTGGGCAGCCAGCGTTGCTTCTGCTCCTCGTTGGCCAGCCGCAGCAGATAGGGCGCTACGACGTCGTTGTGCAGGCTGAAGCCGATGCCGCTGTAGCGGCCGGCCACCGTCTCCTCACAGACGATCGTGTTGTAGCGGAAGTCGTCGTTGCCGCCGCCGCCGTACTCCTCGGGCACCGCCATCCCGAGAAAGCCCTGCTTACCGGCCTCCAGCCAGACCCCGCGGTCGACAATCTTGTCTTTCTCCCACTGGTCGTGGAACGGCGCGACATGCTTGTCCAGGAACGCCCGGTACGACTCGCGGAACAGCTCGTGCTCCGGCTCGAACAACGTGCGGTCGTACTTCACAGCACTGCTCATGGTGTGACCTCCGGTACTGGTTACATAGTTGGGGCCAACCTATACCAACCGGGTGGTTGGTCAGCCGTGGGGAGGGCCGTACCGCCCGTAAACTCGGGCCATGCCGCAGTCCCCCACGAGCCTCGCGCACTGGGGTGGCTTCACCGCCGACGTGGCGGAAGGTGACATCACCGCCGTCGCCCCCATGGTGGGCGACACCGACCCTTCACCGTTGCTCGGCAACCTCGCAGGTTCGATCCGACACCGCTCGCGGGTCGCCGGGCCCGCCGTGCGGCGCGGCTGGCTGCGTGACGGCCCAGGCCCCAGTACCGATCGCGGCGCCGACGAGTACGTGGCAGTGTCCTGGGACGAGCTGACCGAATTGCTGGCCGACGAGCTGCGACGGATCGTCGACGCCCACGGCAACCAGGCGATCTACGGCGGATCCTATGGGTGGGCCAGCGCCGGACGCTTCCACCATGCCCAGAGCCAGGTGCATCGATTTCTGAAGATGCTTGGTGGCTATACCTCTTCGCGCCACTCCTACAGCCTTGGCGCGACCGGGGTGATCATGCCCCGGGTGGTCGGCACCCACGACGACCTGTTCAAGCGCTCCACCGACTGGGATGTGATCGCCGCGAACACCGATCTGCTGGTCTGTTTCGGGGGCCTCGCGCTGAAGAACACCGGTACCAATCACGGTGGCACCACCGCACATCCGGCCCGCGACGCGCTACGCCGGTTGGGCGCGCGCGGCGGGCAGATCGTGTCATTGAGCCCGCTGCGCGACGATGTCGACGGCAACTGCCAGTGGCTGGCCCCGGTCCCGGGCACCGACGTGGCGGTGATGCTCGCGCTGGCCTACGTGTTGGCCACCGAAGGTCTGGCCGACCTCGATTTCCTCGATACACACTGCACCGGCTACCGCCGGTTCGAGCGCTATCTGCTGGGTCGCGATGACGGCGTCGCCAAGAGCCCGCAGTGGGCGTCGACGCTCAGCGGCCTGCCCGCCGAGGAACTGACCACGCTGGCCCGGCGGATGGCCGCATCGCGGACCGTCGTCACCGTCAGCTGGTCCCTGCAACGGATCCGCCACGGAGAGCAGGCCCCCTGGATGGGGCTGACCCTGGCCGCGATGCTCGGCCAGATCGGGCTGCCCGGTGGAGGTTTCGGGCACGGCTACGGGTCGATGAACGAGCCGGGACTGCCGCCGCTGCGGTGCGGCCTGCCCACCCTGCCCCAAGGCCTCAACCCGGTGCAGACGTTCATCCCGGTCGCCGCTGTCACCGACATGCTGCTGCACCCCGGGCAGCCGTTCGACTACAACGGCATGCAACTGAGCTACCCCGACATCAAGTGCGTGTACTGGGCCGGCGGCAATCCGTTCCACCATCACCAGAACATTCCCCGGTTGCGCCGGGCGCTGTCGCGGGTGGACACCATCGTGGTGCACGACCCGTACTGGACGGCGATGGCCAAGCATGCCGACATCGTGGTGCCCTCGACCACCGCCTATGAGCGCGAGGACTATTCGGGCTCGCGCAACGACCCACTGCTGGTCGCGATGCCCGCGCTGGTGCAGCCGTATGCCGATTCCCGCGACGACTACACCACGTTCTCGGCGCTGGCGGACCGTCTTGGCTTCGGCGCGCGGTTCACCGAGGGCCGCACGGCTCGGCAATGGCTGGTCCACATGTATGAGAAGTGGTCGGCCGGGCTGGATTTCGACGTTCCCGGGTTCGACGAGTTCTGGGGCGCAGGCAAACTGCGCCTGCCCACCGAATCGGGGCTGACGCTGCTCTCCGATTTCCGGGCCGATCCGATCGAGCACCGGTTGGGCACCCCGAGTGGGCGCATCGAGATCTTCTCGCACACCATCGACGGGTTCGGCTACGACGACTGCGCCGGCCATCCCCGGTGGTACGAGCCGACGGAGTGGCTCGGCGGACAGCGGGCCCGCACCTTTCCGTTGCATCTGCTGGCCAACCAGCCCGCGACCCGTCTGCACAGCCAACTCGACGGTGGCGCCGCCAGCCAGGCATCGAAAGTTATGGGGCGAGAACCGATCCGGATTCACCCCGATGACGCGGCGGCCCGCGGGCTCAGCGGTGGCGAGGTGGTACGGGTATTCAACGACCGCGGGGCGTGTCTGGCCGGCGTGGTAATAGACGATCGGGTGCGCCGGGCGGTAGTGCAATTGTCGACCGGGGCCTGGTTCGATCCGGCCGACCCGGCCGACCCCGATTCGATGTGCGTGCACGGCAACCCCAACGTGCTCACCGCGGACATCGGCACCTCCTCGCTGGCCCAGGGTTGCACCGGCGCGCACGTCCTGGTGGAGATCGAGAAGTTCGACGAAGCGCTTCCCCCGGTGCGCGCGCACCAGCCGCCGGTGCTGCGCCCGCGCCAGATCGATTGAGAGGTCACTACTTCGGGCGTTTGCCACCTAGCGGCCGCGCGCCGATGCAAAGATCCCTTCAGCGCTGACGGGGCCGTCAGCAGAAGGAGATCCCGGCCGATGCGATTCTCACCCCGTGCTGCCGCCAGGTCACTGCTGGTCGGCGCGGTAGCTGTATCCGGTTCGGTGGTTATCGGGCTGGCCCCGGTCGGTACCGCAGCAGTCGGCCTGGTCGTGGCAGTGACACCGCTCATCGTGCCCGGAACCGGAACCCCGAACCCGGCGAGCTCCAACAACTACATGGCCAACGCAGTCTCCTACTACGTCCAACCCAGCGGCAGTTGCGGGGCCGAGGACTGCGCGGCGCCGGTGGCTGTCCCTTACATCGCTCAGTTCTGGCCCATCCCGCTGCCAGGCTGGGGCGGTTTGGAGGGCGCCAAATGGAATGTATCGGTGGCCAGCGGAGTCACCCAGCTGACCAGCGAACTCGTCGGCTCCAACAACCCCAGTGCGCCCCACCCCGTGGCCGTCTTCGGATATTCGCAGGGCGCCACCGTCGCCAGCATCGTCAAAGGCAACCTGGCCGACCTGACCGACGAGCAGAAACAGAACCTGAGCTTCGTCCTGATCGGTAATCCGAACCGCCCCGACGGCGGACTCTTCGAGCGGTTGGCGATCCTGGGCACCGTGCCCATCCTCGACGCGACATTCGGCCAACCGACCCCGACGGACACGGGCATCGAGACCTACGACATCGCCCTTGAGTACGACGGCGTGGCCGACGCTCCGTCCTGGCTGCTCAATCCGCTCGCGCTGCTCAACGCACTGGCCGGATTCCAGTACGTACATGGCACCTACCTGGATCCCAGGGGCGACGATCCGGCCACGGCGACACCCTACGGATACACGCCGGAGCAAGTGCAGGCCGCGATCGAGAACGCCCAGCAGAGCTGCACCGCCGAAACCCACTGCCAGAAAGTCGACGGCAGCGACACGTACTACATCACGCTGCCGGCGAAGACCCTGCCGATCATGCAGCCGTTCCTCGAACTGGGCGCGGCGACCGGCACGTCGGCCCTGGTGGTTCCGCTCGTCGACCTGATCTCACCGATGGCGCAGACCCTGATCGAAACCGGTTACACCAGAACGGATTACAGCACACCCACGCCGTTTCAGCTGCTCCCTAGATTCAACCCCGTGACACTGGCGACCGACCTCGTCAACGACATCCCCGAGGGCATCCAGGCCGCGCTCAACCCCGGACTCGACCCGCTGCCCGGATGGTCCGATCCGACCGAATCCGGCGATACCGTCACAGTCGAAGGCACACCCGAGAACACCGTCGCCGACACGAAGATCGCAGCGAAGCCCGACCGCCGACCGCTGTCGCGACTGAAGACCGCCACCAAGGGGACTGCGACGCTCACCACAGCTCCCGACGCCGACGACCCCACGATCAGCGAGCAACACCGTCCGTCGGAGCTGAAAGCCTCGCCGGTCAAGGCACATCCGGCGCGCGATGTGGCGAAGTCGCTCCGCAGCACCGTGCGCAAAGCGCTGGGCGGCCCGCACCGCAAGACAGCAGGCACCACCCGGGTCAAGGACAAGTCGGCCGGGGCCAAGGACAAGAAACCGGCAGCCTGAGGCCCGCCTCGCCGAAGCGTTCAGAAGGCCGAACGTTCAGAAGGTCGTGAACTCGCTCAGACCCGCGGCGAGCGCCATGGGTACCCGTGCCTTGATGCGGGTGCCTTCGGCGGTGTGTTCGGTGGCGTCCACCCGGCCCTCGGCGTGCACCCGCGCCACCAGATCCCCACGATCGTAGGGAATCGTCACGTCCACCGTCGCATCGGTTGGAGGGATCATCTCGGCCATGCGAGCCCGCAGCCGGTCCAGCCCGTCGCCGGTGTGCGCCGAGACGAACACCGCGTCGGGCAGCGCCCGGCGCAGCGTGGCCAGCCCGAGGCCGGTCGCCGCGTCGATCTTGTTGACCACCAACAACTCCGGCGGTGGGGCGATGCCGTATTCGACGACTACGTCGTTGACCACCTCGCGTACCGCGTTGATCTGTGCCAGCGGATGCTCGTCGGAGCCGTCCACCACGTGTACCAGCAGATCGGCATCGACCACTTCTTCCAGGGTGGACCGGAACGCTTCGACGAGCTGGGTGGGCAAGTGCCGGACGAAGCCGACGGTATCGGTCAGCACGAAAGGCCGGCCGTCGTCGAATTCGCCTCGGCGCGTTGTCGGTTCGAGAGTCGCAAACAGCGCGTTCTCTACCAGCACCCCGGCCCCGGTCAGGCCGTTGAGCAGGCTGGACTTGCCGGCGTTGGTGTAGCCGACGATGGCCACCGAGGCGGCGTCTGAAGACAGCCGGCGGCTGCGCTGAGTGTCGCGGATCTTCTTCATGTCGCGAATCTCGCGGCGCAGCTTGGCCATCCGCTCACGGATGCGGCGGCGATCGGTTTCGATCTTGGTCTCACCTGGCCCGCGGGTTCCCACGCCGCCGCCTGCCCCGCCGGCGCGACCGCCGGCCTGCCGCGACATCGATTCACCCCAGCCGCGCAGCCGGGGCAGCATGTACTCCATCTGAGCCAGCGACACCTGTGCCTTGCCCTCTCGGCTGGTGGCGTGCTGGGCGAAGATGTCCAGGATCAGCGCGGTCCGGTCGATGACCTTGACCTTGACCACCTTCTCCAACGAGTTGAGCTGCGCGGGTGAGAGCTCACCGTCACAGATCACGGTGTCGGCGCCGGTCGCCAGCACGATCTCGCGCAGTTCGGCCGCCTTGCCCGAGCCGATGTAGGTCGATGGATCGGGTTTGTCGCGGCGCTGGATCAGGCCCTCGAGCACTTCCGAGCCCGCGGTCTCGGCCAGCGCGGCCAGCTCGGTAAGGCTGGCATCGGCGTCGGCCGCACTGCCCTCGGTCCACACGCCGACCAGGACGACGCGCTCCAGCCTCAGCTGGCGGTATTCGACCTCGGTGACGTCGGTGAGTTCGGTGGACAGCCCGGCGACGCGGCGCAATGAGGCGCGGTCTTCCAGCGCCAGCTCGCCGGTGCTCGGAGTGAGGGGATGTTCTGGATGAGTCATATGTACTTACAGGTTGTCACGTGCATCGTTGCGCGCGCACCCCAATTACGCGTGGGCGGCATGCCACCACTGCTCGGACAGCTCTCCCCTGGCGACCAGCACCGATGGTCCTCGCAGGTAGCTGGTGGACTCGGTGATCGTCACGGTGACCTCCCCACCCGGGATCCGGACCTGCAAGGTCCCGGTGTCGGCACCTTGGTGGGCCAGCGCCGCCAAGGTGGCCGCGACCGTGCCGGTACCGCAGGACCGCGTTTCCCCGACGCCACGTTCGTGCACACGCATCGACACTGCGCCGTCCACCGGAGCCGTCAGGACCTCGACGTTGACGCCCTCGGGGAACAGCTGCTCGTCGAAGGACACCGGGCAGCCCACGTCGAGGGCAGCCAACTCGTCCTCGGTCAGGCCGACACACGCCAGGTGCGGGTTGCCCACGTCGACGGCGATACCGCTGACACTGCGGCCACCGACCACCGCGGTTCCGGTGCCGAACCGGTTCGCCTTACCCATCTCGACGGTGACGTCCGCGGTGGTCGGGTCAGCGCTGTGCAGCACCACGGGACGGGGGCCGGCCAACGAGCCCACCACGAACTCGTCGGCGGATTCCAGGCCTGAGGCGCGCAGGTAATGGGCGAATACACGTACCCCGTTGCCGCACATCTGCGCGATGGAGCCGTCGGCGTTGCGGTAGTCCATGTACCAGTCGGTGGCCGCCACCCCCTCCGGCAGCCGCTCGAAAACGCAGGCAGCCTGCGCAGCACCGGCCGTCGTCACCCGCAGTACGCCGTCGGCCCCGATGCCACGGCGGCGGTCGCACAACGCGGCCACGGCGGCAGGCGTCAGCGACAGCGCAGCGTCGAGGTCGGGCAGCACCACGAAATCGTTCTGGGTGCCATGTCCCTTCGCGAAAGGGATCGAGCCGAAGATCACCTGTTCAGGATACGTGCCGCCACGCCCGCAGCGCGTCGTGCACCAGTCCGTCGGCGGCCCCATCCAGCCACACCACCCGATGGTCGCGACGGAACCAGGACCGCTGCCGGCGCACATAGCGGCGGGTGCCGATGAATGTGGGCTCTCGTGCCGCCGCACCGTCTCCCCCGGCATCCAGGTCGGCGAGCACCTGCGCGTAACCGAGAGCGCGCGCGGCGGTGACCCCGTCCCGCAACCCGCGGCCGATCAGCGTGCGCACCTCGTCCACCAGCCCCGCGGCGAACATCGAGTCGGTACGTTGTTCCAGCCTTATGTCGAGAGCGGCTGTCTCCCAATCCAACCCGATGATCGCGGTGTCCCAGCGTGGAGTACCGATACTCGGCGCCGACGCGGCGAACGGCAGGCCGGTGAGCTCCACTACCTCCAGAGCCCGCACGATCCGCCGGCCATCGGTCGGCAGGATCGACGCCCCCGCGGCAGGGTCCACCCGGGTCAGCTCGGCATGCAACGCGGCCACCCCCACCTCGGCCAGCCGCTCCTCCCATCGGGCCCGCACCGTCGGATCGGTCGCCGGAAACGTCCACTCGTCCAGCAGCGACTGGATGTAGAGCATCGAACCGCCGACGATCACCGGAACCGCGCCGCGGGCCGCGATGGCCTCCACGTCGGCGGCGGCGTGCTGCTGGTAGCGGGCCACCGTCGCGGTCTCGGTCACCTCGAGGACATCGAGCTGGTGGTGCGGGACGCCGCGTCGCTCGGCGACGGGCAGCTTGGCGGTGCCGACGTCCATGCCGCGGTAGAGCTGCATGGCGTCGGCGTTGACTATTTCGACGCCCCGTGACCCACTCAATTCCTCGGCGATCGCCAGCGCCAGGGCCGATTTCCCGGTCCCGGTCGGCCCGATGACCGCGATGGGCCGGGTCATGGCAGCCATTCGCCGACGAAGTAGCCGACTCCGTAGGGCGCGCCGCAGTAGAGCTCGCGGGCGGTGCCCGGCTCGGGCCAGGCCAGTCCGGCCAGCACCTGAAAGGCCACCCGCCCCAGCACGGTGTCGGGCAGCTCGGCCAGCCCGGCGAGGTCGCCGGTGGCCAGCGCGTCATCGAGATCCTGCTGTGTGGCCACCGAATCCGGCAGATAACCGCCGGGCGCGGAGGGGGTGAGCGTGTGCAAGCCGTCGGCGACGACGAGTACGCCCATGGGGTCCGGGGATTCCTCCATACGGGCCCGCAGGGAGCGTCCGAAGCTCAGTGCCTGCGCCACCGGTTGTGATGCGGCGTAGGCATGCACCTCGATGGCGGCATCCGGTGCGACGTGTCCGCGGATCCACCCGGCGATCAGGGCACACAGCGGCAGTTCCACCGGCCCCCCGACTGGTCCGGGGCCGAGTGCCACCGGGACGTCGACGCCGTAGCCGGCGAAGGTCCCGGCACAGTCCGGTCCGTAGACCGCGTCGCAGGGGCCGACGCCGACCGCCAGCCAATGGGGCGGCAACGAGGTTGCTGCCGCGGTCACCGCCGCGCGCAGTCCGGCCACCTCGACCGCGGCCGAACCCACCAGTTCGGGCACGAGAACCGGGGTTGCGGGGACGATCGCGATGGCGCTGAGCACGTCACCAAACTAGTTTGTCGGGGCATTGAGCCTAAAGCCATGGGCACGGCACAGCACGACCTGCTTGAATAGCGGACAAAGCGACAGCATCAGGCGCCGCGTCGCGCGGCAGATGCGCGGGTGGACCGCGCGGAGTACGAGGAGCGGATATGACAACCAGTGAGCCAGGCGGAGCCACCCCACAGCCGACGTCCGGGCCCACGCCGAGGCCCACTCCTTCACCTGCCCCGAGACCGGGGCCGCCCCGCCCCGTCCCCCGCCCCGGCCGGTTTGCCCCGGTCGTCGCGGTGGCGCCGACCAGCGATCCGCACCGCTTCGGGCGGGTGGACGACGACGGCACGGTGTGGTTGATCAACGGATCCGGTGAACGTGTCATCGGCTCGTGGCAGGCCGGCGACACAGAAGCGGCATTCGCCCACTTCGGCCGACGCTTCGATGACCTGCACACCGAGGTGGCGCTGCTGGAACGTCGACTGTCCTCGGGTACCGGTGACGCCCGCAAGATCAAGTCGGCTGCCGCTGCGCTGGCCGAAAGTCTGCCCACCGCAGCGGTTCTCGGCGACGTCGACGCGTTGAGCACCCGTCTGGCAGCGATCGTGGACCACGCCGACGAGGCCGCCAAGACCGAGCGCGCCCAACGTGACGAGCACCGGGCCGCCCAGACCGCGCGGAAAGAGGCACTGGCCGCCGAGGCCGAGGATCTGGCCGCGAACTCCACGCAGTGGAAAGCCGCCGGGGATCGCCTACGCGAGATTCTCGACGAATGGCGCACCATCACCGGGCTGGACCGCAAGCTCGACGACGCCCTGTGGAAGCGCTACTCGACGGCGCGCGAGACCTTCAACCGTCGGCGCGGATCGCACTTCGCCGAACTCGACCGTGGCCGCGCCGGCGCCCGCCAGGTCAAGGAGGCGTTGTGTGAGCAGGCCGAGCAGCTGTCCGGCTCGACCGATTGGGGCGCCACCGCGGCCGCCTTCCGCGACCTGTTGACGCAGTGGAAGAGCGCGGGACGCGCCGCCAAGGACGTCGACGACGCGCTGTGGCACCGGTTCAAGGCTGCTCAGGACACGTTCTTCGGGGCCCGCAACGCCGCCAACGCCGAACGCGATGCCGAATTCAAGGCCAATGCCGCCGCCAAGGAGGCGCTGCTGGCCGAGGCCGAAAAAATCGACACGACCGACCTCGACGCCGCCCGCGCGGCCTTACGCACCATCGGCGACAAGTGGGACGCGATCGGCAAGGTTCCCCGCGAACGCGCTGCCGATCTGGAACGCCGGCTGCGTGCCGTGGAAAAGAAGGTTCGCGATGCCCCGGCCGGTGGTGTCGATCCCGAGGCCAAGGCTCGGGCGGATCAGTTCCGCTCACGTGCCGAGCAGTTCGAACGGCAGGCGGAGAAGGCCGAGGCGGCCGGGCGGGCCAAGGATGCGGCCGAGGCCAGGGCCAGCGCCGAGCAGTGGCGTCAGTGGGCCGACGCGGCGGCAGCCGCGCTCGGAGAGCGCAAATAGCCGCGGCTAGGTCTGGTCCGGCTGGTCGGGCTTCGTGTCCGCGGGGCCGGTCTCGGTGACGTCGGTTTTCTTCGTCGAGTCACCGTTCGGGAGGTCGAGCACGCCGCGCTGCTGATGCTCGGCGGCCTGGCGACGCCGGTCCTCCTCGGCGGCCAGCTGCATCGCGGTGCGCGACCACACGACCCGCGCCCAGTGGAACGTCAGCACGATCACCGCCAGCCAGCCGATGATCAGCCCGACGCCCGGGCCGGGATGCCCCACGGCGGTCTGACGCGACCACACGGCGAGCATCCCGAGCGCGCTGGCCACTGCGGAACCCGCCAACGCCACCCAGGCCAGTGCCCAGCGGCGGGTGATGAGCGCCAACGTCGAGAACCCGACCGAAAACACCAGCGCCAGCCAGGTGAACACCCGTGACGGCAGGGAGATGCCGTCGGCCACGGCCGTGGCGTCACCTACCAGAACGTCGAAGCCCTTGCTGGAACCGGTGTGCGGCAGCACGAACGACAGCAGCACCACGAAGACCAGGATCGCCACGACCATCGCGCGCGGACCCGAGTCGAACTCGCGGGTGACCTTGCGTTCGACGGCGGCGAGATCGTCCTTGAACCGCTCGAAGTCGCTTTCCTTGCTCAACAGCCACATCCTTCTGATGACGGCGGGGTCTGGGGCGCACCGATCCGGGGCAGCCCCAGGCCTACGCCGGTGCGGGGCCGCTGCCCGGCCGCATGGGCGTCACCGGCACGGGTCCTCCGGTGTGTGGCCAACGCAGCGTCGGCGATCAGGTGATGCGGCGCGGCGCCGGTCACCGTGGTGGTCACGATGTCACCGGGCCGAATGCTGTCGGCGCCGGGGCCGGGGCTGAAGTGCACCAGCCTGCCGTCGCGGGCCCGCCCCGACATCCGGGCGGTGGCGGCGTCCTTGCGTCCCTCGCCCGTGGCAACCAGCAGTTCGACCGTCCGGCCTATCTGAGCTTGGTTCTCCTGCAGCGAGATTCGCTCCTGCAGCTCGATCAGTCGCTGATAGCGTTCGGTGACAACCGCTTTCGGCAACTGATCGGGCATTTCGGCAGCCGGGGTACCGGGCCGGATCGAGTACTGGAAGGTGAACGCGCTCGCGAACCGCGACTGTGCGACCACATCGAGGGTGGCCTGGAAATCTTCCTCGGTCTCACCCGGGAAACCGACGATGAGATCGGTGGTGATCGCGGCGTCTGGGATCGCGGCGCGCACCTTGTCGATGATGCCCAGGTAGCGCTCAGCCCGGTACGAGCGCCGCATCGCCTTGAGGATGCGGTCCGAACCGGACTGCAGCGGCATGTGCAATGTCGGGCACACGTTCGGAGTCCGCGCCATCGCCTCGATCACATCGTCGGTGAACTCGGCCGGGTGCGGTGAGGTGAACCGCACCCGCTCCAGCCCGTCGATGTCGCCGCACGCGCGCAGCAGCTTTGCGAAGGCACTGCGGTCGCGCGGCACCTCCGGGTCGGCAAACGAGACGCCGTAGGCGTTCACGTTCTGGCCCAGCAGAGTGACCTCGAGCACACCCTGATCGGCCAAGGTCTGCACCTCGGCCAGGATGTCGCCGGGCCGCCGGTCCACCTCTTTGCCGCGCAGCGAGGGCACGATGCAGAAGGTGCAGGTGTTGTTACAACCGACCGAGATCGACACCCAGGCCGCATAGGCGGATTCGCGAGTCGCCGGAAGCGTGGACGGAAACTCCTGCAGGGCCTCGACGATCTCGACCTGGGCGGTGCGGTTGTGCCGCGCCCGTTCCAGCAGCACGGGAAGCGACCCGATGTTGTGCGTACCGAACACCACGTCGACCCACGGGGCGCGCCGCAACACCGAGTCGCGGTCTTTCTGCGCCAGGCATCCGCCGACGGCGATCTGCATGTTCGGATCGGACTGCTTGCGCGGGGCCAGGTGGCTGAGGTTGCCGTACAGCTTGTTGTCGGCGTTCTCCCGCACCGCACAGGTGTTGAACACCACGATGTCGGCGTCGGAGCCGTCGGGCGCCCGCCGGTATCCGGCATCTTCCAGCAGGCCCGACAGCCGCTCGGAGTCATGTACGTTCATCTGGCAGCCGTAGGTGCGGACCTGATAGGTGCGCACGTCGCGCTGTTCCTGTACCGACGACTCTTCGCGCGAGCGCTCGTCCGGCGCCGTCGCGTCCCGGTTCACCATCGTCGTCACGGCCTCAATGGTACGGACGGGTCCGAAACGTTAACGCGGCGGATTCATGAGATCCGGGCAGGCCGGACGTTCCCTGGGTAAGGTCACCTGCCATGGGAAGCCCCGGCGAGCAGCCGCAGGTCGACAATGCCGCACGACCAGATGTGCCGATGATCGCGCTGTCGGGGGTCAACAAGCACTTCGGCCCGCTGCACGTTCTCAACGACATCAACCTCGAAGTGGGCCGGGGCCAGGTGGTCGTGGTGCTGGGCCCGTCGGGTTCGGGCAAGTCCACGCTGTGCCGCACGATCAATCGGCTGGAGACCATCGACTCCGGCAGCATCGAGATCGACGGCCAGACCCTGCCGGCCGAGGGGCGCAAGCTGGCCCAGCTGCGCTCGGACGTCGGCATGGTCTTCCAGTCCTTCAACCTGTTCGCGCACAAGACGATCCTGGAGAACGTCACCCTCGCCCCGGTGAAGGTGCGCCGGAAGTCCAAGGCCGCAGCACGCGACAAGGCGATGGCCCTGCTGGATCGCGTCGGGGTGGCCAACCAGGCCGACAAGTACCCGGCCCAGCTGTCCGGTGGGCAGCAGCAACGCGTGGCCATCGCTCGGTCGTTGGCGATGGACCCGAAGGTGATGCTGTTCGACGAGCCGACCAGCGCGCTGGACCCCGAGATGATCAACGAGGTGCTGGCGGTGATGACCTCGTTGGCTTCCGAGGGCATGACGATGGTGGTGATCACCCACGAGATGGGTTTCGCCCGCCGGGCATCTGACCGGGTGGCGTTCATGGCCGACGGCGCGATTGTCGAAGACGCTCCACCGGCCGAGTTCTTCGACAATCCGAAATCCGAACGCGCCAAAGATTTTCTCGGCAAGATCCTGCACCACTGACCTCCGCACTAACGCTGCACCCGAAAGGAACCCGAACATGCCATCAGCGCCGTTCAAGTTGGTCGGTACCCTCGCGCTCGCGATCGCCCTCCCCTTCGCCGCGACCGCCTGTGGCGGTGGTGGCGACTCCGGCAAGATCGTCATCGGTACCAAGTACGACCAGCCCGGGCTCGGCCTGAAGAAGCCCGACGGCACCATGTCCGGGTTCGATGTCGACGTGGCCAAATACGTGGCCAACGAACTCGGCTACCCCGAGGACAAGATCGAGTGGAAGGAAGCGCCCTCGCCGCAGCGCGAGACGCTGATCCAGAACGGTCAGGTCGAATACATCGCGGGGACCTACTCGATCACCGATGCGCGCAAGGAGAAGGTCGACTTCGCGGGCCCGTACCTGCTCACCGGGCAGAGCCTGCTGGTGCGCGCCGACAACACCGACATCACCGGGGCAGCTTCGCTGGAGAACAACAAGAAGCTGTGCTCGGTGTCGGGGTCGACCCCGGCGCAGCGGATCAAGGACGAGTACCCGAAGGTGCAACTGCAGCAGTACGACACGTACACGCTGTGCCTGGACGCCCTCAAGAGCGGTGCCGTGGACGCGTTGACCACCGACGAGGTAATTCTGGCCGGCTACGCCGCGCAGAGCCCGGGCACGTTCAAGATCGCCGGTGACACCTTCTCCGAGGAGCGTTACGGCATCGGTCTGAAGAAGGGTGACACCGAGCTGCGCAACAAGATCAACGACGCGCTCGAGAAGATGGAATCCAGCGGAGCCTGGAAGGAAGCGTTCGAGCGCAACCTCGGCCCCGCGGGTATCACCACCCCGGCGCCGCCCGCCGTCGACCGCAACTGAGCCGGGTAGCGCGCCGATTGTGGAGATATTCGACGCATACCGCGACCAGATATTCGCGGCGTTCTGGACCACGATCCAGCTGACGGTGTACTCCGCGATCGGTGCGCTGATCCTGGGCACGGTGCTGGCCGCCATGCGGCTGGCACCGGTGCCGGTGCTGAACTGGCTCGGCGCCGCCTACGTGAACGTCATCCGCAACACTCCCCTGACCCTGATCATCGTGTTCTGTGCACTCGGGGTCGGTCAGACACTACGGATCACGCTGGTGGACCCGCATTCACCGACATCGATCGCCGACAGCAACTTTCGGCTGGCCGTACTCGGATTGACGGTCTATACCGCGTCTTTCGTATGCGAGACGGTGCGATCCGGGGTCAACACGGTGCCCATGGGTCAGGCCGAGGCGGCCCGGTCGCTGGGCTTGACCTTCGGGCAGAACCTGCGACTGATCCTGCTGCCCCAGGCATTTCGCGCAGTGATCATCCCGCTCGGATCGGTGTTGATCGCATTGACGAAGAACACCACGATCGCCTCGGCGATCGGCGTGGCGGAAGCGGCGCTTTTGATGAAGGAGATGATCGAGTCGACTGCCGCAGTGCTCACCGTCGGCGCCATCATGGCCGCCGGGTTCATCCTGCTGACCTTGCCGATGGGGCTGTTGTTCGGCTGGTTGGGTAAGCGACTCGCGGTGGCACGGTGATGAGCGCTTGCGCGAAGAACGGACCCACACCGATGAGCGCTTGCGCGAAGAACGGGCAGGCGCCGATGAGCGCTTGCGCGAAGAACGGGCAGGCACGGTAATGGCCGCATCGGTGCTGTTCGACGCCCCGGGTCCCAGGGCACGGGTACGCAACAACGTCCTGACGGTGCTCGCCGCGTTTGCCGCGCTCGCACTGATCGCCTTCGTGCTCTTCCGGTTGTGGGAGAAAGACCAACTCCAGCCCGCGAAGTGGAAGCCGTTCCTCACCTCGGATCCGTGGGTCACCTACGTGTTGCCCGGCATCGAGGGAACGTTGACGGCTGCGGCGATATCGATCGTTCTGGCCCTGGTGCTCGGCTTGATGCTCGGTATCGGTCGCCTGGCGCCGATCGCGCCGATCCGATGGACCTGCGCGGTCATCGTGGAGTTCTTCCGCGCCGTGCCGGTGCTGATCATGATGCTGTTCGCGTTCTTCCTCTACAGCATGCTCGACTTCGGGACATTCGACGAGTTCTTGACCAGGCACGTGGCGCTGGCCGGCGTGGTGACCGGGTTGACCCTCTACAACGGCGCGGTGATTGCCGAAATCGTTCGGGCCGGCGTCCATTCCCTTCCTCGTGGCCAGCAGGAGGCTGCGTGGTCGCTGGGATTGACGTGGACGCAGACCATGCGCCTGATCCTGTTGCCGCAGGCCATCACCGCGATGCTGCCGGTGCTGGTTTCGCAACTGGTCGTGGTGCTCAAGGACACCGCAATCGGTTATCAGATCACATTCGTGGAGATGGTTCGCCAGGGCACGAACATCGGGTCGGCCTACGGCAACATCCTGCCCGCACTGATCGTCATCGCGATCTTGATGATCAGCGTCAACATGGCATTGTCGTCGTTGGCCACCAGGATCGAGCAGCGCTTGCGTCGTTCCAGCCGCGGGCCCGCGCCACTGGAGCCCGAGGAGGTCGAGCAGGAGGGCGCACCGGGCGCACAGATGTTGCACCCCCCACGCGACTGATCACACCCGGCGGCGCTCCCGTTCGGCGGCAAGCTCGACACTGACGACGTCGAAGGCCATCGACTGGTTGTAGCCACGACGGGCCAGCATGCCGACCAATCGGCGAGTCACCTTCACATCGCCGTCCTCGTCATCGAGCCGTTCACGACGCAGCTTGTCGCGGACCAACTGCTCGGCCCGTTGTCGCTCGGCCGCCGGATCCAGATCGGCCAGTGCAGCGTCGATGACGTCATTGTCGACGCCCTTCTTGCGGAGTTCGACGGCCAAGGCGCGCTTGCCTTTTCCCGCGTTGGCGTGCCGTGACCGCACCCACTGCTCGGCGAAGTCCTCGTCATCGATCAGCCCGACCTCGGTGAGCCGGTCGAGCACTTTGGCGCTGAGGTCTTCTTCGTAGCCCCGTTTGGTGAGCTGCTCGGTCAACTCGGCGCGGGTGCGGGCCCGTACGGTGAGCAGGCGCAGACAGACGTTCTTGGCCTGTTCCTCGCGTTTGCGAGGATCCTGCGCCTGCTCCCCCTCGGGCGTACCCGACGGCTCAGAAATCAACCGGGGCGGGAAGGACGTCATCAGCGGTCGCCTCGGCGGTCACAACGGCACCGATACCGAGCTTTTCCTTGATCTTCTTCTCGACCTCGTTCGCGACGTCGACGTTTTCCAGCAGGAACTTGCGGGCGTTCTCCTTGCCCTGGCCCAGCTGCTCACCCTCATAGGTGAACCAGGACCCGGACTTGCGGATGAAGCCGTGCTCGACACCCATGTCGATGAGCGAACCTTCGCGGCTGATGCCCTGGCCGTACAGGATGTCGAACTCGGCCTGCTTGAACGGCGGCGACACCTTGTTCTTGACGACCTTGACGCGGGTGCGGTTACCGACCGCGTCGGTGCCGTCCTTGAGTGTCTCGATGCGACGCACGTCCAGGCGTACCGAGGCATAGAACTTCAAAGCCTTACCGCCCGTGGTGGTTTCGGGCGAGCCGAACATCACGCCGATCTTCTCGCGGAGCTGGTTGATGAAGATCGCGGTGGTACCCGAGTTGTTCAGCGCGCCGGTCATCTTGCGCAGCGCCTGGCTCATCAGGCGGGCTTGCAGGCCGACGTGGCTGTCACCCATCTCGCCCTCGATCTCAGCGCGGGGCACCAGGGCGGCCACCGAGTCGATCACCAGGATGTCCAGCGCGCCCGAGCGCACCAGCATGTCGGCGATCTCCAGCGCCTGCTCGCCGGTGTCCGGCTGGCTCACCAGCAGCGAATCGGTGTCCACACCGAGCTTCTTGGCGTACTCGGGATCCAGGGCATGCTCGGCGTCGATGAACGCCGCGATGCCACCGGCGGCCTGGGCGTTGGCCACCGCATGCAGCGCCACAGTGGTCTTACCCGAGGATTCCGGGCCATAGATCTCGACCACCCGGCCGCGCGGCAGGCCGCCGATGCCGAGGGCCACATCCAGGGAGATCGAACCGGTGGGGATCACCGAAATCGGCTGGCGCACCTCCTCGCCGAGGCGCATCACCGAGCCTTTACCGAAGTTCTTGTCGATCTGGGCCATCGCCAGTTCGAGCGCTTTTTCGCGATCAGGGGCCTGCTGCGCCATGATGGTGCCTCTCCAAGTAGTCGTGTTGACCGGTGTTCCGATCGGTTGGCCGTGACGCTAGGCCAGGGCACCGACAAGTCGGTCGAACACCGCCCACACTAGACGAACATCTGTTCGACTCAAGTAGACACGCCGTGTCCGCGGCGAAACGGGCCTATCGTGAGAAGCATCCGGCCCGGAGACGGGGCAGCGATGCATGAGATGGCGATCACCCAGAGCGTTGTCGATGCGGTGTGCGAGCACGCCGCAGGCCGGCGTGTGCACAGCGTGAAGCTCGAGGTGGGCGCCTTGTGCGCGGTCGTTCCCGACTCCATGCTGTTCTGCTTCGACCTGGTCACCCAGGGCACGATTGCCGATGGCGCCCGCCTCGACCTCGACATCCAACCGGGTGCGGCGCACTGCCGCAGCTGCGGAGCGCAGTTCGACCTGCCCGATCTGATCCTGTTGTGCCCGTGCGGAAGCGCCGACGTCGAGGTCACCGCCGGCCGGGACCTGCGGATCCTCTCGATGGAAGTGAGCTGACATGTGCGCAACCTGCGGCTGCGGCCAGGACGGTGCGGTCATCACCCTCGCCGGTCATGACCACCAACACCCCCACGACCACCAACACCCGCACCCTCACAACCACGACCACGACCACGACCACGACCACGACCACGACCACACCGAGACCATCTCGCTGGAGCAGAAGGTGCTGGCCAAGAACGACCTCGTCGCCGAACAGAACCGGCAGTGGCTCGCCGAGCGCGGCATCCTGGCGCTCAACATCACCAGTTCCCCGGGTGCGGGCAAGACGACGTTGCTGGAACGGACCATCCGCGAGCTCGGCAAGACCCGCGTGGTCACGGTGATCGAAGGAGACCAGGAGACACTGCTCGACGCCGACCGGATCCGGGCCGCGGGAGCCCGCGCGGTTCAGGTCAACACCGGCGCGGGGTGCCACCTGGACGCCGCGATGATCAGGCGGGCACTCGAAAGCCTCGATCCCGATCCCGGGTCAGTGCTGTTCATCGAGAACGTCGGCAACCTCGTCTGCCCTGCACTGTTCGACCTCGGTGAACACAGCAAGGTCGTCGTCGTATCGGTGACCGAGGGCGCCGACAAACCGCTGAAGTACCCGCACATGTTCGCCGCGGCGGGCCTGGTCGTCCTCAACAAGGTCGACCTGCTCCCCTATGTCGACTTCGATCTTGAAACGTGTTGTCGCCATGCACGATCCGTCAATCCTGAGGTCACGATCCTGCCCACCTCGGCGACCCGCGGCAACGGCCTCGACGCCTGGTATGCCTGGGTTGACACACAGGTAAACACTGCCGCACCGGGCTAACCCGTTGACAAGACAACCACCCAGGAAACTATCCCGGAGTTTGAGGTCTCGAGCAGGCGGTGCACGGCTAAGCTCGAGCCATTGGGGCCGTCAGCCCTGGCCCCGGAAAGCTGTGACATATGCCAACCGAGGTAGCAGTCAAAGCGGAAGAGGCACTGATCCACGTGCTGTGGATCAACGCCGGTCTGAGTTGTGACGGTGATTCGGTGGCGTTGACTGCCGCCACCCAACCGAGCATCGAGGAGATCGCCCTCGGGGCGCTTCCCGGTCTGCCCAAGATCGCCGTCCATTGGCCCCTGATCGACTTCGAGTGCGGTCCGAGCGGGGGCGCCGACGATTTCCTGTCGTGGTTCTTCAAGGCCGAACGAGGGGAACTGGAGCCCTTCGTCCTGGTCGTCGAGGGGTCCATCCCGAACGAGCAGGTCAAGGAAGAAGGCTATTGGTGCGGGTTCGGCAACAACCCCGCGACCAATCAGCCCATGACCACCAGCGAGTGGCTGGACCGGCTCACACCCAAGGCCACCGCCGTCGTCGCCGTCGGTACGTGCGCCACCTATGGCGGCATCCATGCGATGGCCGGTAACCCGACCGGCGCGATGGGTGTTCCCGACTATCTGGGTTGGGACTGGAAGAGCAAGGCAGGCATCCCGATCGTCTGTGTCCCGGGCTGTCCGATCCAGCCGGACAATCTCGCCGAGACCCTGACCTACCTGCTGTACATGGCCACCGACCAGGCTCCGATGATCCCGTTGGACGAAGAGCTTCGTCCCACCTGGCTGTTCGGCAAGACCGTCCACGAAGGATGCGACCGGGCGGGCTATTACGAGCAGGGCGACTTCGCGACCGAATATGGATCGCCGAAATGCATTGTGAAACTGGGCTGTTGGGGTCCGGTCGTCAAATGCAACGTCCCCAAGCGCGGCTGGATCAACGGTATCGGCGGTTGCCCGAACGTCGGCGGCATCTGCATCGGGTGCACGATGCCGGGATTCCCGGACAAGTTCATGCCGTTCATGGACGAGCCGCCGGGCGGCAAGGTGTCGACCGCGGCGTCAGGCCTTTACGGCTCGGTGATCCGCAGCCTGCGGCATGTCACGGGTCACACCGTCGACAAAGAGCCCAAGTGGCGCCATCGCGGCACCAAGCTCGACACCGGAGCGACCCGCACCTGGTGAGCCGGGCGGGCCGCTGGTCCGCCCACGCCCGTCCTCGACGGCATTGCACACGTCGGAGCCCGTTGCAGTACAGCTGTTTACACGAAAGTGAAGTTCGATGACCGGAACAATCATCCCCGAACCCTCACAAGTGAAGCGCGAGCCCGGTCAACTGGTGGAGATGGCGTGGGACCCGATCACGCGCATCGTCGGCAGCCTCGGCATCTACACCAAGATCGACTTCGAGAACCGCGAGGTGGTCGAGTGCCACAGCACGTCGTCGATCTTCCGCGGCTACTCGATCTTCATGAAAGGCAAGGATCCTCGCGACGCACACTTCATCACCAGCCGCATCTGCGGTATCTGCGGCGACAATCACGCCACCTGTTCGTGCTACTGCCAGAACATGGCCTACGGGGTCAAACCCCCGCACCTGGGCGAATGGTTGGTCAACCTGGGCGAGGCCGCGGAATACATGTTCGACCACAACATCTTCCAAGAGAACCTGGTCGGCGTGGACTACTGCGAAAAGATGGTGTCGGAGACCAATCCGAGCGTGCTGGCCAAGGCCGAGAACACCCCCGCACCCCATGCCGACGCACACGGCCACCGGACGATCGCCGACATCATGCGTGCGCTCAATCCGTTCACCGGCGAGTTCTACCGCGAGGCACTGCAGGTCAGTCGGTGGACCCGGGAGATGTTCTGTCTGATGGAGGGCCGCCACGTCCACCCGTCGACCCTGTACCCGGGCGGTATCGGCACCACGGCGACGATTCAGCTGATGACCGACTACATGACCCGGCTGATGCGCTATGTCGAGTTCATGAAGAAGGTCGTGCCGATGCACGACGACCTCTTCGACTTCTTCTACGAAGCGCTCCCCGGCTACGACAAGGTCGGCCTCCGGCGCACGCTACTGGGCTGCTGGGGGTCCTTCCAGGATCCCGAAGTCTGCAACTTCGCCTACAAGGACATGGAGCGCTGGGGTGACGCCATGTTCGTCACCCCCGGCGTGGTGGTGGACGGCAAGTTGGTGACCCATTCGCTGGTCGACATCAACCTCGGGATCCGAATTCTGCTGGGCAGCAGCTACTACGACGACTGGACCGACCAGGAGATGTTCGTCAAGACAGACCCGCTCGGCAACCCGATCGACCGGCGCCACCCGTGGAACCAGCACACCAACCCCAAGCCGCAGAAGCGGGATTTCGACGAGAACTACAGCTGGGTGATGTCGCCGCGATGGTTCGACGGCAAGGACCACCTGGCGCTGGACACCGGGGGCGGTCCGCTGGCCCGCCTGTGGTCCACCGCGCTGGCCGGACTCGTCGACATCGACTACGTCAAGGCCACGGGCACCAGTGTGCAGATCAACCTGCCCAAGACTGCACTCAAGGGCCCGGTCGAACTGGAATGGAAGATCCCGGCCAAGGGCAGCAACACCATTGAGCGCAACCGGGCCCGCACCTACTTCCAGGCCTATGCCGCGGCCTGCGCGCTGCACTTCGCCGAGAAGGCCCTGGTGGAGATCCGGGCCGGCCGCACCAAGACCTGGGAGAAATTCGAGGTGCCCGACGAAGCCATCGGCTGCGGCTTCACCGAGGCCGTGCGCGGAGTACTCAGCCACCACATGGTGATCCGCGACGGCAAGATCGCCAACTACCACCCGTATCCCCCGACTCCGTGGAACGCCAATCCGCGCGACAGCTACGGCACCCCTGGCCCCTACGAGGATGCGGTACAGGGTCAGCCGATCTTCGAGGAGAACGATCGGGAACATTTCAAAGGCATCGACGTCATGCGGACAGTCCGCAGCTTCGATCCGTGTCTGCCCTGTGGGGTGCACATGTACCTGGGCAACGGAAAGTCGTTGGAGCTGATGCACTCTCCCACTCAATCCGCCACCGGGGAATAACATATGACGCCCGCCGCTGAGTCAGTCCCGGACCTCCCCGAGGAAGACACCCGATGGCGCACGGCGGGCGATCGTATCGAGGACCTGCTGCAGGCTTGTGGCGCAGGCGGTTCGGTGGCCCTGGATCGGGCCGAACAACTCGTCCGCGAGGTGACCGACCTCTACGGTGCCGCGCTGGCGCGGTTGCTACGGATGGCCACGGACACCGACCCCTCGCTGGCGGAGACCGTCGCCGCCGACGATCTGGTGGCCAGCCTGCTGTTGGTGCACGGTCTGCATCCACATCCGGTCGAGCGGCGAATCGCCGATGCGCTCGACGGGGTCCGCCCGTACCTCGGCTCCCACGGGGGCGATGTCCACGTGCTCGAGGTCGCACCGCCCGTGGTCCGGCTGCGGTTCGCCGGAAGCTGCAAGAGCTGCCCGTCTTCGGCGGTCACGCTCGAGTTGACGATCGAGGACGCCATCATGGCGGCCGCACCCGAGATCTCGTCGATCGACGTCGTCACCGACGATCCTGGAACACAGGTGATACCCGCCGAGTCGTTGTTGACCCGGCTGCACGGCGACGGCCACCGCCACGCCAGCTGGCAACCCGTCCCCGCGCTCGCCGAACTTGCGCCGGGTGCGGTCGGCGGATTCGAGGTGGCCGGTGCCCCGGTGCTGGCGTGCCGGATCGGTGACGAGTTCTTCGCCTACCGGGACCGCTGTCCGAGCTGTGGCGGCCGATTTGCCGGGGCCGCGCTGGCCGGCGCCGAATTGCGCTGCCCGCAATGCGGTACCGGTTTCGACGTCATCCACGCCGGCGTCGCGGTCCACGACGCCACCGGCCTGCATCTGGAGCCCATCCCGGTTCTGCTGCGAGACGAAGTCCTGTCGATGGCGATGGCGACGGAGATCGCCTCATGACCGGGCCGCTGGACGTACTGGCGCGTATCCGGGCCGACCGGGGCACGCCCGCACAGGTCGGCCAGCAGTGTGAGATGTGCAGCGAACAGATCGCCGACGAGCACCAGCACGTGGTCAACATCGAAGGCCGCCAACTACTGTGCGTGTGCCGTGGCTGTTATCTCCTGTTCACCGACGCCCGCGCCGAGCTGCGCTACCGCGCGGTGCCCGACCGCTACCTGACGTTCGAGGATTTCGCCGTCGGCAGGCGCGAATGGGAGTCCCTGCAGATTCCGGTCGGACTCGCGTTCTTCCTCCGAAACTCGGTACAGGATCGCGTGGCGGCGTTCTATCCGGGCCCCGCCGGGGCCACCGAGTCCGAGCTCGACCTCGACACCTGGAACTCCGTCCGGGCCGCCGACGCCCGGGTGGATCTGCTGGCCGAAGACACCGAAGCTCTCATCTTCCGGGTCACCGATGACGAAAGCCGGCCGCCGGCCTGCCATCTGGTGCCGATCGACGCCTGCTACGAGTTCGTCGGCCGGCTTCGGGCCCTGTGGCGCGGCTTCGACGGCGGGCAGGATGTGCGCAAGTACGTCGACGAGTTCTTCGGCACGCTCGTCGACCGCGGCAAGGTGGTGGCGCGATGACCGAGCCCGCCTCGCCCACCACCTCGGTGACCTTCTCCGTGCTGGACATCACGCCCGAACCGTATGCGGTGACGCCGACCCTGTCCGCCAGGGTGGGCGTCGCCGCGGTCGGTGAGGATCCCGTTCACGCCATAGCGCTGCGGTGCCAGGTGCGGATAGAACCACTGCGGCGCAACTACAACGATGCCGAAGCGGCGGGCATGCTGGACCTGTTCGGCCCGCGGGAACGCTGGGGCACCACGCAACGCAGTTTCCTGTGGCAGCACAGCACCGCCATGATCCCCGGGTTCACCGGCACCACCCAGGTCGACATGCCGCTGGAGTGCACCTACGACCTGGAGGTGGTGGGAGCCAAGTACCTGCACGCACTCGACGACGGCACGGTGCCGCTGCAGTTCCTGTTCAGCGGAACGGTTTTCACCCGCGGATCTCGCGGCTTTGCCGTCCAACAGGTGCCATGGGACCGAGAAGACCATTTCGACATGCCGGTCTCGGTGTGGCACCAGCTGATGGCCCAGCATTTCCCCAACACCGGCTGGCTGCGGCTGCGCCACGACATCCTCGACGAGCTGGCCAACTACAAGTCACGTTGGGGCATGCTGTCTTTCGAGGCCGCGATCGACAACCTGTTGACCAGACAGGACATTCGATGAGCCGCAATCTGGATCAGGTTTTCGCGGTCGCCGACGCCGTCCTCTACGAGGGGTATCTGCTCTACCCCTACCGGGCCAGTTCGGGTAAGAATCAGTCCCGCTGGCAGTTCGGCGTGCTGGGCCCGGCCGGTGCCGAGCCGGCCGGCCTCGGCGAGGACAGCGTGCTGTCCACCCAACTCCTCGTGCGGCCCGGGAAACGCGCGACGCTCGCGATCGTCACGCGCTTTCTGCAGTTGCAGCACCGGGGCGTCGAGCGCCGAACTGGCGACGACGGGTACGAGCCGGTCGACGAGCTGACCACGGCTACCCAGTCGTGGCTGAGCTGGGATGAGGCGGTCGAGTGCGAGATCGATTCTGGGCCATGGGCCCTGGCTGATCTGATTGTCCCGCAAGGGGATTCCTTCGCCATCACATCCGGCACCGACATCGAGGATGTCGAGGGCGGCAGGTTGGTCCGCTCCCGGCGCGAGCTGCTGGGCGAGCTGACCATCGGCGCGGAGGCCGACGGTGATCTCCTGCGGGTGAGCCTCACCGTCCGCAACATCGCACCGCCTGTCGCCGACAAGCAGGACGCGATCGCCGTGTCGTTGATCGGCACCCACCTGATCGTCGAGGTCACCGACGGCGAGTTCGTCTCCCTGCTCGAGCCGGACGCGGCCGCGGCCGCCGCGGCGGCGCGGTGTCGCCACCATCGGTGCTTCCCGGTGCTGGCCGGCCGGGCGGGCGAACACCACCTGATGTTGGTATCGCCGATCATCCTCTACGACCATCCCGAGATCGCCGACCAGAGCGCCGGTGCGCTGTACGACTCATGCGAGATCGACGAAATCCTCACCCTGCGCGTCATGACGATGACCGATGAGGAGAAGGCGCAGGCTCGCGCCACCGACGCCCGGGCGGCGGACATCATCGACCGCTGCGATTCGATGTCTGCCGAGGCGATGCTCAACCTGCACGGGGTGCTGCGTGATCCACATGCCGCCGCTCCAAACCTGATTCCCGAAGTGCCCGAGGGGATCGACTGGTGGGATCCGTTGGCCGACACCGCAGTCGATCCAGGATCCGACGCTGTCATGGTCAACGGCGTACGGGTCAGCCGGGGCAGCCGGGTGCGCCTCCACCCGCTGCGACGCGCCGACGCCCAGGACCTGTTCTTCGCCGATCGGCTGGCGCGGGTGACCTCGGTGCACGAGACCGTCGACGGCGAGCGGCATGTCGGCGTGGTGCTCGAGGACGATCCGGCGGCTGATCTGCACGAGTGGTACGGCCGCTATCTGTACTTCGCCCCGGATGAAGTCGAACCGGTGGTGCAGTGAGAGGAGTTGGAGATGGAAGTTGTGGGTTGGATCGCTGTGATCGCCGTCGCGGCAGTCGCGGTCGCCGGAGTGGTGGTCGGGGTCCGGTCTATTCCCGACGCCCGGCGGTACCTGAAGATGCGACGCATGTAGGGGGTGGATCACGCCTTCAGTTCTGATAGCCGGTATCGGCAACATCTTCCTGGGTGACGACGGATTCGGTCCCGAGGTCATGCGGCATCTGCCGCCGAACCTGGCGGGGCCGGATGTCCGGTTGTGCGACTACGGGATACGTGGGGTGCACCTGGCCTACGACCTGCTCGACGGCTGGGGTGCCCTGATCCTGGTCGATGCGTTGCCCAGCCGGGACCGGCCCGGCACGCTGCACGTCTTCGAGGCCGATCGGGACAACCTCTCGCCGGGCTCTGGTCTGGACGCACATGCGATGGATCCCGCCGCGGTGTTCGCCAGCCTGCACGCGCTGGGTGGCACCCTGCCGTACACCGTCGTCATCGGTTGTGAGGTGGCCACGGTGGCTGACGGCATCGGACTCTCGGAACCCGTTGCCGCGGCTGTCCCCGATGCGGTACGGGCGGTGGAAGCCGCCGTGGCGCGATTGTCGACCACGGTCGGGCAGGGCTGAGTCATGTGCCTTGGAATCCCTGGCCAAGTGGTCCGAATGTTGCCGGGATACGGCGACCAGTTGGCGCTGGTCGATGTCGCCGGCGAGCAACGCAAGGTCAACGTCGGCATGCTGCCCGAACAGTCTTTCTCCCCCGGCGACTGGGTGATCATCCACATGGGCTTCGCAGTCGAGAAGACCGACCACGCCGGCGCCGAGGCCGCGATGCGGGGCCTGGAGTTGCTGGGGCGCGGACGAGACCCCGAGGCGGCACCGTGACCGCGCGGCGCCGGATGCGCATCGGCGTACACGGAGTCGTCCAGGGCGTGGGGTTTCGTCCCTTCGTCTACACCACCGCGGCCGCACTCGGGCTGACAGGCTGCGTCCGCAACGACAGTTCCGGTGCCGTCATCGAGATCGAAGGTGCTCCGGGCGATCTCGACGCCTTCCTGGATCGGCTGCGTACCGACCCGCCGCCGCTGGCGATGATCGAATCGGTCGACACCCGCACGATTCCCCTGGCAGGCGGGACGGGATTCACGATCGCCGACACCACTCGCGCCGGCGGTGGTCGCACCCTGGCCTCCCCCGACGTGGCGATGTGTCCGGAATGTACTGCTGAGCAACGTGATCCGTCCAATCGACGGTACCGCCACGCCTTCGTCAACTGCACCAACTGCGGGCCCAGGTTCACCATCATCGCCGCACTGCCCTACGACCGCGACGCCACCACGATGGCAGGTTTCGCGATGTGCCCCGAATGTGCGCGCGAGTACGGCGACCCCGCCGACCGCCGCTTCCATGCCCAGCCCGTGTGCTGCCCGAATTGCGGGCCGACGCTGCGGTTCCGCGATCGCTCTGGCGGGTTCATCGACGGTGAAGCCGGCCTGCGGCACGCCAGGCGGCTACTGGTAGACGGTGCGGTACTCGCGGTCAAGGGCATCGGCGGCTATCACCTCGCCTGTGCCGCCACCGACGCCGCCGCGGTCACCGAACTCCGCAGCCGTAAACGCCGCGGCGACAAGCCGTTCGCGGTGATGGTGCCCGATCTGCTCACCGCACGCGAGATCGCCGAAGTCGATGCGACCGCGGCTCGGGTGCTGTGCGGACCGCAACGGCCGATCGTCCTCCTGCCCCGGTCGGTCGGTGCGCCGGTCGCCGAATCGGTGGCACCCGGCAGCCCGGATCTCGGCGTCCTGCTCGCCTACACGCCGCTGCACACCCTGCTTTTCGGACTTCCCGGTGATCCCCCGGGCCCGAGAGTTCTGGTGATGACGTCGGCCAACGTCAGTGGTGAACCGATCTGCTTCTCGGATGGCGATGCACTGCAGCGGCTCTCACACATCGCGGACGGATGGCTGATGCACGACCGCGCGATCCTGGTGCCCTGCGACGATTCGGTCGTCCGAGTCGCCGACGGCGAAGAGCTGGCCATCCGCAGATCCCGCGGATACGCACCGCTGCCGATCGCCCTGCCGGTCGCGGTGCCGCCGACCCTGGCGGTGGGCGCCGATCTCAAGAACACGATCGCGGTGGCCGAGGGCGGGTACGCCTGGCTGAGCGCCTATATCGGCGACATGGACAGCCTGGCCACCTTGTCGGCGTTCGAGCGCGCAGTTCCGCACCTGGAAGCCCTGACCGGCGTGGAGCCCGAGACCCTGGTCTGCGACGCACATCCGGGGTACCGGTCCAGCGACTGGGCTCATCGCCGGGGCGGGCCCCGCCCGGTGCGCACGGTCCAGCACCACCACGCCCACATCGCCGCGGTGATGGCCGAACACGGCCTGGACGGCGCGCGGGAGGTGCTCGGATTCGCCTTCGACGGAACCGGTTACGGCCCCGACGGCACGGTGTGGGGCGGTGAGGTACTGGTCGCCGACTACAAGGGCTTCCGGCGGGTTGCCCATCTCAGGCAGGTACCGCAGGCCGGCGGTGACATCAGCGTGCTACGGCCCTACCGGATGGCGCTGTCGCACCTGTGGGCAGCCGGACTGCCGTGGGATCCCGATCTACCGCCGGTCCGCGCCTGCCCCGACGACGAACAACGGACCCTGGCTCATCAACTGACAATCGGTGCCGGCTGCGTGCCGACGTCGAGTATGGGCCGGTTGTTCGACGCGGTGTCGGCGCTGATCGGGGTGCGGCAGACGGTTGCCTACGAGGCCCAAGCGGCCATCGAGCTGGAAGGGATGGCGCGCAGCACCGAGCCGGGCGCCCACCGTTACGCGTTCGACGTGGACTCCGGCACGGCACCTGCCGTCATCGACCCGGCCCCGGTGCTCGCGACGATCATCGCCGACCTGCGGTCCGACGTGCCACCGGCGGTGATCGGGGCCCGATTCCACCGTGCGGTCGCCGAACTCATCGTCGAACTGGCGCTCGCGCTATCGGAGGCGGACGGCGCTGCGGGGTATCCGGTGGCGTTGACCGGTGGGGTTTTCCAGAACCTTCTGCTGCTACGCCGCACTGTGGCCGGGCTGCATCGGCACGGGCTGACGGTGATCACCCACCGCCGGGTGCCGCCGAACGACGGTGGAATCGCGCTGGGCCAACTGCTGATCGGGAATGCGGGGTGACACCATGACCGCACCTCCGAGACAGCACCTGCCCGCCGGATACGAGTTGTTCGGCCGCTACGCCTTCCCCCCCAACGAACTCGGGTATTGCGGGCCCGCGGGCCCGGCTGTCGTGCCCGAGCACAACCCTGCCGAACTCGCCTCCCATGCACGGGAGTTCGACGGCGCCTGGCCCTATCTGCGGTCCATCGCCGACACGATCGGCGCAGATCCCCTTGACGTGGACGTGGTTCGCAGCTACTGGGTCGGCGGACCGCACCTGGACCGGGTGGACCCTGGCGGCCTGCTGGCCCAGTTACGGGCGGCGTTCCAGGGGCAGGTGACCGGTGCGCTCGACACCGTGGCTGCCGCGGGAACTTCGGGCAAGGTACTGGCACACCACAGCTTCCACGTGTTCGTCGTCTACCCGTGGATCCGATTTCTGGATCGGGATCCGGGCACCGCCCTGCATGTCCTGCAGAACTGCCGGATCCGTTGGGGCACAGTCACAGCGGTCGAGGACGAGCACATCTTCATCGAATCCTGCCCGTTGGCGATGGAACACAGTCGCCTCACGCTCGGTGCCCCCGTCATCCAACGGGTCCGGTGGAGCCGCGACGGGAAATCCCTGACGCACCTGCCCACCGTGGGAGACACCGTATCGGCACACTGGGATTGGGTGTGCGACACGTTGACGTCCGAGGGCACCTCGGCGTTGACCGACGCCACCCGCGCCACCCTCGACCTGGTCAACACAGGAGGTCGATCATGAGTACCACGACACCTGCCGTCACACCCACCATGCCCGGGCCGCCGGGGACCCCGTTCGTGGATCCGGACCTGGCCGCCGATCTGGCCGTGGCAGCCCTCGATGTGGCCCGCAAGTTCCACGATGGTGCCACGCTGTGGGTGATTGCGCCGCAATGGGAACCGCATGCACATCACGTGGCCGTCGAGTTCGTCCACCCGGTGATCGTCGGGAAGCGCGCGCTGCCCTCGGTCGCGCTGGTGGAGCCCGATCCCGTGGCCCAGGCCCGGGTGGCCGCCCAGCCCGGGGACCTGCTGCTGGCGGTGGCCACGGCCGATCAACCGGCCGCGGTCGACGCCATGCGGCGGGCGGGCGCCTGGGGCGTCACGACGTTGTGGATCGGCTGCGGCCCACGGCCTCCGACCGGCGCCGCCCACCACGTCCTGTGGGTCGACTCCAACGACCCGATGGTCCCGGCCACCGGCCGGTTCGTCCTGATCTACCACCTGTTGTGGGAGCTCACCCATGTGTGCTTCGAACATCCCGGCCTGTTGACGGCCGAGCCCGAAGACACCGGACCGTCCTGCGTCACGTGTGGCGACGAAGGCCGCTTGGCCGAGATCGTCCTCGCGCCCAACGAGGCAGCTGGGCAAGCGCTGGTCCGCAGCGCCGCCGGGGAGGAATGGGTGGACACCGCGATGCTCGACCACGCCGCAGTCAACGACCTGGTCCTGGTGCACGCGGGTACCGCGATCGCGTCGATGGATGAAGGCAGGTGAAACCATGAGCCAAACAGAGAGCACCGGATTCCTCTACCCGTTCATCGAGTCCGAGGAGACCGATGTCCGGCCGCTGCTCGACGACCTGGCCGCCTCGGCGCGCGGCAAAGCCACCGAAAGTGCCCGGTTACAACAGGAATCGCTGCGGGAGTACGCCACGGACCTGACCGCGGCAGGGGCCGCGATGGCCGACCGGTTCCTGCGCGGCGGCCGCCTGTACACCCTGGGAAACGGCGGCAGCTCGACCGACGCGGCCACGCTGGCCTCGCTGTTCAGCCGGCCCGCGGTGGGCAGACCGGTGGCGGCCTGGTCCCTGGCCGCCGACGAGGCGGTGGTCACCGCGCTGGGTAACGACGTGGGTTTCGATCTGATCTTCAAACGCCAGATCATCGCCCACGCCCGGAATCGCGACATCGCCATCGCCCTGTCCACCTCGGGCAACTCCGAGGATCTGATGACAGCCATCGCCGAGGCCAGACAGCGCGGTGTACTCACCATCGGTTTCTCCGGGCACGACGGCGGGCGGATGGCCATCGTGTCCGGTGAGAACGGCGATCTGGACTTCTGTTTCACCGTGCACAGCCAGAGCATTCATCGCATCCAGGAGAGTCACGCGATGCTCGGTTACCGGCTGTGGACAGTGGTGCAAGAACAGATGTCGCGAGCGTACGCATCATGAGCACCGTCGCCGCCTCGACCGCAGCCCAACGCGAGGACCGCGTGCTCGAGCGGATCGAGAAGTTCCGGCAGCGGCGGCCGCGCCTGCTCGACGAGGTGGTGACCCTGGCGCACGGAGCCGGCGGAAAGTCCTCGGCGGCACTGGTCGACGCCGTCTTCGTCGAGGCGTTCCGCAATCCCGAACTCGAACAACTCGGGGACGCGGCGCTGCTGCGCACCCCGTCGGGCGACACCCTGGCGTTCTCGACTGATTCCTATGTGGTTGCGCCACACCGCTTTCCCGGCGGATCGATCGGGCACGTCGCAGTGCACGGAACCATCAACGACCTGGCGGTCTCGGGTGCTCGGCCGCAATGGCTGTCCGCGGGCTTCGTCATCGAGGAGGGTTTCCCGATCGCCGAATTGCGGGAGATCGTCGCCGACATGAGCGAGGCCGCCGCGCGTGCCGGTGTCCAGATCGTCACCGGCGACACGAAAGTCGTCGGCAAGGGTGCCGCCGACGGCATCTACATCTGCACGGCGGGCGTCGGCGTCGTGCCGGCGGGCAGACGGCTGTCGCGCGAGAAGGTGCGCATCGGGGACCAGGTCCTGCTGTCGGGCACCATCGGTGACCACGGAATGGCGGTCATGCTCGCCCGAGGCGATCTGGCCATCGACGCCGACATCGCCTCTGACACCGCACCTGTGCACGAACTCGTCGAGTCGCTGCTGGCCGCCGCACCGTCCACCCGGTGGATGCGCGACGCCACCCGCGGCGGGGTCGGCACAGTGTGCAACGAGCTGGCCAAGGACTCACCGTTCGCGGTGATCCTCGACGAGGACCGCATACCCATAGAGCCACAGGTCGCGGGAGCCTGCGACCTGCTGGGCATCGACCCCCTCTACGTCGCCAACGAAGGGAAATTCCTCGCGGTCGTCGCCCCCGAGGAGGCCGACGCGGCGGTAACCGCATTGCACACCCATCTGCAGGGCGCCCGGGCCGCGGTGGTCGGTGAGATCGTCGCCGCACCGCCCGGAATCGTCGCGCTGCGTACCGCTTTCGGCGGCAGCCGGATCGTCGACATGCTGGTGGGCGATCCGCTCCCCCGGATCTGCTAGGCGAAAGGAGCAGTTCCCATGTGTCTGGGCATTCCCGGTCAGGTGGTCGACATCGTCGACGCCGAGGCCCACCTCGCCAAGGTCGACGTCAACGGCGTGCGCCGGGTGATCAGCGTGCGTCTGCTCGCCGACGACAACCTGCGGGTCGGCGACTGGGTCCTGGTGCACGTCGGGTTCGCGATGGCCAAGATCGACGAGCGCGAGGCGACGCTGACGCTCGATCAGGTGCAGAAGATGGGCGCCGACTACACGACGGAGATCGACGCCTTCAATTCCTCCGAAATCGCTTGACGCAAAGAGGTGTTCGCATGAAGTTCGTCGACGAATTCCGGGACCCGGCGGCCGCCCGGGCCCTGGTCAAAGCGATCACCGAGCTCGCCGCCGGTGACGAGTTCAAGTTCATGGAGGTCTGCGGCGGCCATACCCACACCATCTACCGGCACGGGATCGAGCATCTGCTGCCGGAGTCCATCGAACTGGTCCACGGGCCCGGATGCCCGGTGTGCGTCATCCCCATGGGCCGGGTGGACGACGCGATGTGGCTGGCCGAACAGCCCGGCGTCATCTTCACCACCTTCGGCGACATGATGCGGGTGCCCGGGTCCAACGGAAACCTCATCGAGGCCAAGGCCCGTGGCGCCGACATCCGGTTCGTCTACTCACCCCTGGACGCACTCAAGATCGCCCGTGACAATCCCGACCGCCGCGTGGTGTTCTTCGCAGTCGGGTTCGAGACAACGGCACCGTCGACCGCTGTCACGCTCGTGCGCGCCCGCGCCCTCGGCGTCGACAACTTCAGCGTGTTCTGCAATCACGTCACCATCGTTCCGCCCATCAAGGCCATCCTGGAATCACCGGATCTGCGACTCTCAGGGTTCCTGGGGCCCGGCCACGTCTCGACCGTGGTGGGTCTGCGCCCGTATCGCTTCGTCCCGGCCGTCTACCACAAACCGATCGTGGTGGCGGGCTTCGAACCGCTCGACATCCTGGCTTCAGTGCACATGCTGCTGCGCCAGATCCGCGACGGCCGCTGCGAGGTGGAGAACCAGTACACCCGGGTGGTGCGTCCGGAAGGCAACACCGCGGCGCTGAAACTGATGGCGGAGACGTTCGAGTTGCGGCCGCACTTCGAATGGCGCGGACTCGGCTTCATCTCCCAGAGCGCGCTCAAGATCCACCCCGACTACGCCGCCCACGACGCCGAGCTGATCTTCGAGATGCCCGGGGTGCGAGTCGCCGATCCCAAGGCCTGCCAGTGCGGTGAGGTGCTCAAGGGTGTCATCAAGCCGTGGGAGTGCAAGGTGTTCGGGACGGCCTGCACACCGGAAACCCCGATCGGCACGTGCATGGTGTCACCGGAGGGCGCCTGTGCGGCCTACTACAACTTCGGCAGGCTGCACCGCGAAACCGCGCAGCTCTTGCTGAGGCGCTAGCGGGACGGGGTCAACGACGCCAGTTCGGGAAGTTGTCGAGATCCCGCAGCGTCAGGACGAACCCGAATGCGCCGACGGCGAGGGCGAGGAAATACCCGAGGGCAGCCTGCCATCCACTCAGCGTCGACGCGACCAACCAGCACAGCAGCACTGCCGCGATCACCAGCAGCACACCGTAGAGGGGTGTCCGCATCGGATGGTCGCCGAGACCCATGTCTCCGGTATACGCCGAAAATGTGCGCAGGGGAAGCGGTGCACTCACCGCGCAGTCACCGCTGACGGCTCACCACTGGTCGCGGGGGACGTCGAAGTCCGCACACAGCGCCCGCCAGACATTGCGCGGCTCCTCCCCGTCCTCGATGGCCTGTGCGGCCGTCCGGCCGTCGAGGGCCCCGAGCACGTGGTCGACGAGCAGCGAACGGCCCCGCATCGTGCCGAACTGGCCGTCCACGAGCTCATTGAATTCCGTCAGCCGCACGAGCCCAACCTACCCAGTGCGCACGAGTGCGTCATGGCACACCCGTACCGGATCTGCCAACCCGTCCGCCGAGGTTCCGGCGCGCCGGGCGGCCGCGCGGTATGACGGTGAAGCGAGCACGGTACCGACGGCGGCCGTCAGCGCCTCGCCCGAAAGGGGGCGCACCAGCTGCCCACTACCTTGGCGCACAACGCGATTGGCGAGCTCCCACTGATCACCGCCACCGGGCACCACGACCATCGGCACACCGGCCAGAAGTGCCTTGGACACCAGGCCGTGCCCGCCGCCGCAGATCACCAGGTCGGCCCGCGACAACAACTCGTCCTGCCGGCCCAGGCCCACCGCCGCCCACGGAGGCACCTCGAGTTCGACGCCACCCAGTCGCGACACCACCACCCGGGAGCCCGCCGGCAGCGTGTCACCGGGGCGCAACGATTCCAGGACCAACTCGGCCATCCCCTGCGTACCGGTGGTCGCAGTAGACGGCGCCACCATCACGACCGGTCCCGATCCTGGCGGCACGGTCAGCACCGCGTCGGTGGGCTCGAAATGCAACGGGCCCACCACCACGGCCTCGGCCGGCCAATCCGGACGCGGCACCTCAAGCGCGGGCAGGGTGGCGATCAGCCGGCGCCGCGGCCCGGGATCGACCGGTGGAAGGCCGATGTCGGCCCGTACCGCAGCCCGCTGGGCCAGACCGGCCCGGATCGATCTCGCGGTCAGGGCGCGCATGACGGTGTCGCGAAGACGTCCACGCAGACCGACACCGGGCGCCAACCCACTGCCGATCGGCGGCAACCCCTTCGACGGCAGGTACAGCGGATGCGGATTCAGCTCGACCCACGGCAATCCGAGCAGTTCGGCGGCCATGCCCCCACAGGCGGTGATGACGTCGGAGACGACGAGATCCGGTTGCAGCTCCCGCAGGCCGGGGAGGTTGAGCTGGGCCATCCGCGCGGCACGCTGGTGGATCTTGGCTCCGGCATCGGCATCGTCGTCGGCATCGGTCACATCGAGGCCGACGAGTTCGGCCGCCTCGACCCCGGCCGCTCGCGCGGTATCGAGCCATTCGACGCCGGTCAGCAGCGTCGGGACATCCCCCGCGGCCAGGAACTTCAAGCACAACGCCAGGGCCGGGAACGCATGCCCGGGATCCGGCCCGGCGACCACTGCTACGCGCACCGGGCTACCTTGCCACAGCCTTCCCGCACTAGGCTTCGGGCATGGCTGACCAATCCACCACCGCAGCTGCGTCGCAGACCAGCACGGTCGAGACGTTCCTCAACGCACTGCAGGAACAGGATTTCGACACCGCCGAGAACGCATTGGCGCAGAACCTCGTCTACCAGAACGTCGGCCTGCCGACGATCTATGGGCGTAATCGCGCGATAAAGCTGTTTCGCTCCATGGAGGGGCGAGCCGGTTTCGAGGTGAAGATCCACCGGATTGCCGCCGATGGTGCGGCCGTGCTGACCGAACGCACCGATGCGCTGGTGTTCGGCCCGGTCCGTCTGCAGTTCTGGGTGTGCGGTGTCTTCGAGGTGCACGAAGGCCGAATCACCCTGTGGCGGGACTACTTCGACTTCCTCGACATGTTCAAGGCCACGCTGCGCGGGCTGGCCGGGGTGGTCGTACCGTCGTTGCGGCCCTCGCTGTAGCGCCGGGTCACGCGCGGCGCAGCTGACCGAGTTCGTCGAACGCCTGCGCCCAGCCGATCAGACGATCGGTGGCGCCGGTCAGCTCGCTGCGGTAACGCTGCTGCGCCAACGGCGACGCCGCGCCCTGGCCGCTGTTCACCGTCGACACCAGCTGGGCTGCGGCGGTGACCATCTCGTTGTATTGCCGCACACCTTGACCGAGTTGGGCGGTGAACGCGTTGATGGTCGGCACCAGATGCTGGCGCGACTGCGGGGCGTTGCTGATCGCCCGCTCCATCGACACCACCTCGGTGGCGGTGGCCGCCATCGTCCGCGCCGTGTGATTGGCCACCGCGGTCAGCTCACGCAGTTCGTCGGCCGGAAGCATCCGACCGCGCTCCAGCACGCCGAGCAACGAGAACATGCCGCGTTCGGAGGCCATCAGCGCCGCCATGGGCTGACGCGCCGCCGAACCCCACGGCGGCAACCGGCGTCCGGCCACGGGTCGCTGCGCCGGAAGCGGTTCCGCGCGCAGCCACCGGTAGCGCAGCCAGAACAGCGTGGCCGGGAAGGCCGCACCGGCTGCGAGCGCTCCACTGATGATCAGGCCCCAGACGGGTGTGCTCCACGACGCCAGCAGCGCCGTCACCAATACCCAGAACACGCTGGACAAGGTGAAGAACACCCCGAAGCGCAGTGCCCACCGCCGCTTGCGCAACAGCTTTGCGCGCGGATCGGCGGCGGCACTGAGCTTTTCGGTCAGCGCACCGGACAGATCGGCCGCGGTGTCGATGGCCCGCTGCGCCAGCGATCTCCAGGTGTCCGGTCGTCCGGTCTTGACAGCCATGATCTAACCCACTCGAATCGTTATTGGCCGAGCGGGTTTTCGGGCGTGGCAGAGGTTTGGTTGGTCGACGGCGAGGCGGGCGTGCCCGGAGAAGCGTCGCCGCTGGGCAGGGCGTCGCCGCGCATCGAGGCACGGATCTGCTCGAGCCGTGAGTGCCCGGCCATCTGGACGCTGGCCTGCTGCACCTCCATCATGCGGCCCTGGACCGAGTTCTGGGCCAGCTCGGCCTGCCCGATCGCGTTGGCGTAGCGGCGCTCGATCTTGTCGCGCACCTCGTCGAGGCTGGGGGTGTTGCCGGGCGCGGCCACCTCGCTCATCGACCGGAGCGAGGCACTGACCTGCTCCTGCATCTTGGCCTGCTCCAGCTGCGACAGCAGCTTGGTGCGCTCGGCGATCTTCTGCTGCAGCATCATCGCGTTCTGCTCGACGGCCTTCTTGGCCTGCGCGGCTGCCTGCAGGGCCTGGTCGTGCAGACCCTTGAGGTCCTCGACGCTCTGCTCGGCGGTGACCAGCTGGGCGGCGAATGCCTCGGCGGCGTTGTTGTACTCGGTGGCCTTGGCCGCGTCACCGGCAGCCGTGGCCTGATCAGCCAGCGTCAGCGCCTGACGGACGTTGACCTGCAGCTTCTCGATGTCGGCCAACTGGCGGCTGAGCCGCATCTCCAACTGGCGCTGGTTGCCGATGACCTGGGCGGCCTGCTGGGTGAGGGCCTGGTGCTGACGCTGGGCGTCCTCGATGGCCTGCTGGATCTGCACCTTCGGATCGGCGTATTCGTCCACCTTGGAGCTGAACAGCGCCATCAGGTACTTCCACGCCTTGACGAACGGATTGGCCATTGGTTCGTTCCGCCTTATCTGTCGGGCTTGTCGGGCCCTTGATGGGGCCTCGTCATTCAGATTTCCGCAATTCCTCTGATGCCAACTTATCGGTTCCGGACAAGCAGCCACAGCCCCGCGCACTGTTCGCGTGGGCGTTTTGCGAAAATTCGCGCCGCGGGCACGAACAGCGCAATCAGACCGGGGCCGGGTTCATGTCACGCGACGGCCATCGACACGGCGTGCGGGATGACGACCTTGGTGGCCGCATCGATGTGGGCGACGTTGGCGTGAGCCGACGCCGGGACCGCCGCGTCGACGTGCTCACGTTCGGCCATGTTCTCGCCCGCGTCGGTGAGTACCCGTGACAGTGGCACGTCCAAGGCGTCGCAGATGGCGCCGAGCAGTTCGCTGGAGGCCTCCTTGCGGCCCCGCTCCACCTCGGAGAGGTATCCGAGACTCACGCGGGCGGCGTCGGAGACTTCACGCAACGTGCGCCCCTGCTCGGTGCGGGCGTTACGCAGTACGTCGCCGATCACCTCGCGCAGCAATGTCGTCATCGCACTCTCCTTCGCCTCGCCCGTCACAGGTCGCTAACAGACCAACGCCGGCGATCTTCGCAAGGTTCCCGGGCGGAACGATTGACGGGATTTCGGTTACTGGTTCTCGACCAGGAAGCGCAATCGGGCGATCGCCTCGTCCACGGCCGCGCGCCGGATGTCCCAGCGTGAACCGGTCAGTGACAACTCGACGACCTGGGTGTCGACGGGCCCGGCCAGGCCGATGAACACCGTGCCCACCGGGTGTCCACCGTGCGGCTCCGGCCCGGCCACACCGGTCAGGCCGACACCCCAAGTCGCTGCACAGCGCTGCCGGGCTCCGACTGCCAGCGCCCGCGCGGTGGGTGCGGCGACCGGTCCGACCGCGTCGAGCACCTGCGGGGCCACGCCCGCCAGCCAGACCTTGGTGTCCTCGTTGTAGGTGACCAGGCCGCCCTGCAACACGGCACTGGCCCCGGAAACCCCGGCCAGCGTCGCCGCGAGCAGCCCGCCGGTGAGCGACTCGGCGGTGGCCACGCTCTGGGAGCGCACCGTCAGATCGGCGACCAGCGCCCTGGCGTCGTCAGTGAGCAGCGGATCGTCCACGCGAATCCCTGATCGCGGAGATGACGTAATCGGCGCCGGTGAGCACGGTCAGGACCACGGCGGCCCACATGGTCACCCATGCGACGTTGAGCCAGATGTCGGGCCAGGCATGCAACGGCAGGATGAACAGCCCGATGGCCACGGCTTGCACGAGTGTCTTGAGCTTGCCGCCGCGGCTGGCCGGGATCACGCCGTGGCGCAGCACCGCGAACCGCAGGACCGTGATACCGATCTCACGGACCAGCACCACCGCAGTGATCCACCACGGCAGGTCGTGCAGCATCGACAGCCCGATCAACGCCGCCCCGATCAGCGCTTTGTCGGCGATCGGATCGGCCAGGGTGCCGAACTCGGTGATCATGCCGTAGCTGCGGGCCAGTGCCCCATCGAAGTGGTCGGTGATCACCGCTATCGCGAACACCGTGAAAGCGGCGATCCGCCAGCCGGTTTCATGGCCGTCGCCGGCGAACAGAAAAACCAGGAACACCGGAACGAGCACCATGCGCACACCGGTGAGCACGTTGGCGAGGTTGGCCACGCGCGCACGCGGAACCACCGGATCGGTAGAAGGTTGGCCCGGCACCGCAACAGAATATCGGTTGCCGAAACGGATACTCTTGCGCCTGTGAACGCAGGCAGTGCCGAGTCGCGCAAACACCCTGTGGTGCGGCGGGCCCGCACGTCCGATGTCCCGGCAATCAAGTACCTGGTGGACGTCTATGCGGGCAAGATCCTGCTGGAGAAAAACCTGGTGACGTTGTACGAGGCGGTCCAGGAATTCTGGGTGGCCGAGCTCGACGGCGAGGTGGTCGGTTGCGGCGCGTTGCATGTGCTGTGGGCCGATCTCGGCGAGGTGCGCACCGTGGCGGTGCATCCGAAAGTCCGGGGCACCGGCGTCGGGCACGTACTCGTCGAGCAGTTGCTCGACGTCGCCCGCGAGCTGCATCTGAGCCGCATCTTCGTGTTGACATTCGAAGTCGGCTTCTTCGCCAAGCACGGCTTCGAGGAGATCGACGGCACCCCGGTGACCGCCGAGGTGTACGAGGAGATGTGCCGCTCGTACGACACCGGTGTGGCGGAGTTTCTCGACCTGTCCTACGTCAAGCCCAACACTTTGGGCAACACCCGGATGTTGTTGACGCTCTAGTTCTTTCCGCCGAAATGGCATTCCGGAAGGCCGTCGCTGGCAGAGTTCTGCCGGAATGCCGTTTCGGCGCAGAAGTCAGAACTCCTCGGTGTCGTCGTCGGCGTCCCCGCCGACGGCGTCCGACCCACCGCGAATCAGCGCGAGCGTGCCTGCCAACTCGTCTGGCTTGACGAGCACCTCGCGTGCCTTCGAACCCTCGGACGGACCGACGATGCCGCGGGTCTCCATGAGGTCCATGAGCCTGCCGGCCTTGGCGAACCCGACGCGCAGCTTGCGCTGCAGCATCGAGGTGGACCCGAACTGCGAGGACACCACCAGCTCGACGGCCTGCAGGAGGACGTCCATGTCATCGCCGATGTCGGGGTCGACGTCTTTGCGCTCGCCGGCCTTGACCGCGGTGACGCCCTCGACGAACTCGGGTTCGGCCTGGGTCTTGGTGGCCTCGACGACGGCGTGGATCTCCTCGTCGGTGATGAACGCGCCCTGCATGCGCAACGGCTTGTTGGCGCCCATCGGCAGGAACAGGCCGTCACCCATGCCGATCAGCTTCTCGGCGCCGGGCTGGTCCAGGATGACGCGGCTGTCGGTCAGCGACGAGGTGGCGAATGCCAGCCGGGAGGGCACGTTCGTCTTGATCAGACCGGTGACCACGTCCACCGACGGTCGCTGGGTGGCCAACACCAAGTGAATACCGGCCGCACGCGCCTTCTGGGTGATACGCACGATGGCGTCCTCGACGTCACGCGGCGCGGTCATCATGAGGTCGGCGAGCTCGTCGACGATGGCCAGGATGTACGGGTAGGGCTTGTACACCCGCTCACTGCCCAACGGGGTGGTGATCTCGCCGGACCGCACCTTCTCGTTGAACACGTCGATGTGACGGACCCGGGACGCCTTCATGTCCTGGTAGCGCTGCTCCATCTCCTCGACCAACCAGGCCAACGCCGCCGCGGCCTTCTTGGGCTCGGTGATGATCGGCGTGATCAGGTGCGGAATGCCTTCGTAGGGCGTGAGTTCCACCATCTTGGGGTCGATCAGGATCATCCTGACCTCTTCGGGGGTGGCCCGCGCCAGCAGCGACACCAGCATCGAATTGACGAAGCTGGACTTGCCGGAACCGGTGGAGCCGGCGACCAGCAGGTGCGGCATCTTGGCCAGGTTGGCCGAGACGAAGTCGCCTTCGATGTCCTTGCCGAGGCCGATCACCAGCGGGTGATGGTCGCGACGCGTGGTGGGGGCGGTGAGCACATCCGACAGTCGCACCATCTCGCGGTCGGTGTTGGGCACCTCGATCCCGACGGCCGACTTGCCGGGAATGGGCGCGAGCATGCGCACGCTCTCGGTGGCCACCGCGTAGGCGATGTTGCGGTGCAGCGCAGTGATTTTCTCGACCTTGACGCCGGGCCCGAGCTCGACTTCGTAGCGCGTGACGGTCGGACCGCGGGTGCAACCGGTGACGGCTGCGTCGACCTTGAACTGTTCCAGCACCGAGGTGATGGCGTCGGTCATCTGGTCGTTGGCCGCCGTGCGGAGCTTGGGCGGATCACCGGCGACCAGCAGATCCAGGGACGGCAGCGTGTAGGGGCCCTCGACCACCCGGTCCATCACCAGGGTGTCGTCAGTCTTGGGCTTGCTCTCGGCCTTCTTCCGGCGCGGTTTGACCGCGGGCTCCGGGACGGTCGGTGCGTCGGCGTCATCGGGCAGCGGGTAGTTGTCCATCGGGGTGCCCGCGGGTTTGGGTGCCTCGAGCGCTGCCGTCGGCCAGTTCTGGGCCTGCGTGTCCCCACGTGCGGAGTCGTCGTCGTAGTAGCCGTCGGACAGATCGTCGTAGCCGTCATCCCCGTCGTAGTCGTCGGCGTACTCATCGTCGTACTCGTCGTGGAAAGCCCGGGTACTGAACATCGTGCGCAACGTCGAGGGCACTTCGCGGATCGTCGTCCCGGTCACCAGCAGCACGCCGAAGAGCACCGCCATGAACAGCAGCGGCGCAGCGATCCACTCGGTCAGCCCGTCCGACAGCGGTCCGCCGATGGCGAAGCCGATGAACCCGGCCGCGTGCTGACGTGCCGTCGGATCCTGCGGGGAGCCCGACCACAGGTGCCACAGACCCAGCATCGGCAGCGCGATCATGGCCGAGCCCAGGATCAGCCGGGGGCGGGATTCGGGGTCGGGTTCAGTGCGCATGAGCACCACCGCGATGACGCCGAGTACGACGGGCGCGAGCACCACGGGACCGCCGATCATCGTGCGCAGCGCGGTATCGATCCAGTGCCCGACCGGCCCGGCCGCATGGAGCCACGAACTGGCGGCGACGACGACGGCGATGCCCACCAGGGCGAGCGCCAGGCCGTCGCGGCGGTGGCCGGGCTCGATGTCGCGGGCCCGGCCCACCGAACGGGCAGTCGAGCCGGCCCCCTTGGCCAGCATCAGCCAGCCCGCGCGGGCTCCCTGGCCGAGTTTCTGGCCGGCAAGGGCCACGGGCGAGGCCTGAGGCCGGCGCGCGGGCTTGCGCCTAGGCGCAGGCGGGCGGCTCTGACGACCCTGGCGAGCCGGCGCCTGGCGCCGCGACCCGCCCCGCGAGCTGGCGTTTGACCTGCTCGAACGCGCTCCGGATCGGCCGGCGGTCTTGTTAGCCATGACCGCAAGCCTAGTCGCATATGCCCCACAATCACCATCTGCCACACGGGTCACAAGACGGTCTCAATTGACACTTAGCCATACGAACCGAATTCACCGGACTATCGCCTAGGGTGGACACTCGTCCAGTTTCGGCACTCACCGAGGAGTTCTGCCCGTATGCCCGTTGTCGTTGTCGCCACCATGAAGGCCAAGCCCGAGTCCGTCGATGCGGTGCGCGAAGCCTGCACCAATGCCGTCGCCGCTGTTCATGACGAGCCGGGCTGCCAGCTGTACTCACTGCACGAGGCCGACGGCACCTTCGTCTTCGTCGAGCAGTGGGCCGACGCCGACGCACTCAAGGCGCACAGCACCGCCCCGGCGATCGGCACCCTGTTCGGCTCGATCGGTGAGCTGCTCGACGGCGCTCCCGATATCAAGATGTTGCAGCCCGTCGTGGCAGGTGACCCGGCCAAGGGTCAGCTGCGTAGCTGATGAGCGCCGAGGCTCCCCTGGCCGGGAAGGTCGCGTTCATCACCGGCGCCGCCCGCGGCCAGGGGCGAGCCGAGGCCCTGCGGTTGGCCGCCGACGGGGCCGACATCATTGCGATCGACCTGTGCGGGCAGATCGCATCGGTGCCCTATCCCCTGGCCACTCCCGATGATCTGGCCGCCACGGTCAAGCTCGTCGAGGACACCGGCGCCCGAATCGTCGCGCTGCAGGCAGACGTCCGCGACGAGGAGGCGCTGAGGGCGGCTTTGCAGACCGGCATGGATCAGCTCGGCCGGCTCGACATCGTCGTCGCCAACGCCGGCATCGCCCCGATGCAGTCCGGGCCCGACGGCTGGCGCGATGTCATCGACGTCAACCTGACCGGTGTCCACCACACCGTGGAGGCAGCGATTCCGCACCTGGTCGCTCAGGGCGATGGCGGATCGATCGTCCTGATCAGCTCGGCTGCCGGGCTGATCGGAATCGGCGGCGGCGACCGCGGGTCGATCGGCTACACCGCGGCCAAGCACGGAGTGGTAGGACTGATGCGCGCATACGCCAATTTCCTTGCTCCGCACAGCATCCGGGTCAACTCCATCCACCCCACCGGGGTAGACACGCCGATGATCAACAACGAGTTCACCCGGGATTGGTTACGGCAGGTCTCCGAAGAGTCGAACGCGCCAACCGATTTCGCGAATGCGCTCCCGGTGCAGGTGGTGCAGGCCGAGGACATCGCCAACGCAGTGGCCTGGCTGGTGTCGGATCAGGCGCGCTACGTCACGGGTGTGACACTTCCGGTGGATGCCGGCATCGTCAACAAGCGATGAGTGCACCCGTCACGGCGACCGCGATCGGCCCCATGGTGCTGGCCGCCGTCGAACAGTACGAGCCGATCCGGCGGCGGCTGGTCGACGACGAACTGGCGGGCGCGTTCCCGCCCGCCGGGCTGGGTGCGTTCACCCGGACCATGCGCTAGTCGATTGCCCGAAGACAACTGATCCAGGCCACCGAACCTGACCTGCCGCAAGCGCTAGCAGGCAGCCAGAGCGTCGAGCTCGGCGGCATCGACACCGGCCAGTCGCCGGTGCATGGCCTTGGCGATACGCCCGGCCTGCAGCTTGGCCCGCTCGGCGTGCGGGCCCGCGAACAGCTCGTCAACGGTGTCGGTCCACAACGTCAGCCACCGCACGAAGTGTTCGGCCGACAACGGGTGACGGGCGTGCAGCTCGCGGTGCACGATCAGGGCGCTGCGCCGGTAGAGCCCGGCACGGAACAGCACGGTCTCCCAGAAGTCGCACATGACAGGCAGATGGGAGCGCAGACCTTTGGCTCGCAGCTCTGCGAACGGCTCGGCCAGCACCGGATCGGACAACGCCTTGTTGTAGAAGCACCACAGCAACAGCTCGACATCGTCGTGGCCAGACAGGTCTTCAGCCATCGGACAGGTCCCTTCCCGGGCCGGTGGGGCGCGCTCTAGTTTCTACAAACGCTGTTTGTATAAACTCTATCTATGATCACCGCGATCGGGAAGCGCCGAGTCGACGTGCTGAGCACGCTGAAGGCCTCGCCTACGCCGATGACCATCGCGCAGCTCGCGGCCGAACTCGCAGTTCACCCCAACACCGTGCGGTTCCACCTGGACCATCTCGAGGCCGACGGCCACGTGGAACGTGTCCAACCTCACCACCGCAGCCCCGGTCGCCCCCCACAGCTCTACCGGGCGGTGCGCCGGATGGACCCGTCCGGCCCGAGGCGCTACCGGATGCTGGCCGAAATTCTGGCCAACGGATTGGCCGCCGACGACGATCCAGCCACCAAGGCCCGGGAGATGGGGCGCGCGTGGGGACGCACGTTGCCGCGCCCGGCTACCGACTCCCCTGTTGACGCCCTCGTTCAGACACTCGACGACATCGGCTTCGCACCCGAACCACCCGACGATGACCGGCTCCGGTTGCGCCACTGCCCCTTTCTCGACCTCGCCCAGACGCGCGCCGCTCTGGTGTGTCCGATCCACCTGGGCTTGATGCAGGGCGCGTTGGAAAGCTGGCAAGCACCCGTTGCGGTCGAGCGGCTCGACGCGTTCGTCGAACCGGATCTGTGCGTGGCCCGTCTCGGCCCGAGAGGAGATTCATGATGAATGCCGGTACGGCTGTCGCGGTCGCGGTGACCTTCTGCTGGCTGGGCATGGTGCTGGCGATCTCGTTCATCGAGGCGCCGCTGAAATTCCAGGCGCCGGGCGTGACGCTGCAGATCGGGCTCGGCATCGGGCGCAAAGTTTTCCGTGCCCTCAACACCGTGGAAACTGCGTTCGCCGTGGTCGTCGTCGCGGCCCTCGCCACGCATCGCCCGTCAGCGGCGACCATCGCGGTCTTCGCGATTGCCGTCGCAGCGCTGGCCGTGCAGCTGATCGCCGTGCGGCCCAAGCTGACTCAGCGGTCGAACGCAGTGTTGGCCGTCGCTCCGGGACAGGAAGTGCACGGCCGGTCGCAGGCGCACTACGTCTACGTCGCGTTCGAGCTGATCAAGGTCGTCGCCCTGCTGACCGGTGGAGTCCTGCTATTTGCCGACTGACTCCAGGCTCGGCGTGTTGACCTGAACCACAAGGCCATTCGAATACGGCCGGTGCGGGTCGCGCGGATTCGCCTCGGGAAGAATCAGACGCCAGCCCTTGTGCGGATTGTTGTCGCGGGCCACGAGGAATCCACCACTGGCGCCCAGGCCCGCGAGCTCGTCGGCACTGCGAATCTGACTGTCGGCGAACAGGTCTCCGGCCTGCGCGTGGGCCGCCGGCTCCGAAGACATCCGCCCGAGCCAGGAGGCGATCGCATCATGCACGTACGCCGCCTGGGCGTCCGACAACCGCACATCGATCAGGATCGCGGTGTCGGAGTGGGGAAAACCGGCCGGGTACACGTCGCACAGGATTCCGCCGCGCAGCACCCGGGCGTAGAAGCGGCGCATCAGCACCGAGGGCATCAGCTTGGTGGCTCCGAACAACAACGCGAACCACACTGCCACAAGCACTGTGAAGACAGCCATGTTCTGGTGATCACGGGTGGCGATCGCGTAGGCCGCCACGGACAAGAGGTAGACCGCGCCGACGGCCATCATCACCACGAACACACGGATCGTGTACGGGTACTCCACGGCGCGCTTGACTTCGTCCACCGAGTTGAGCGCGGGAATCGGACGACGTCGCTCGAATGGCACCTGAGGTGCAGGGCGGCTCACCGACCCAATCTAACGGCTGCAGAGACCCGCTCAGCGCACCAATTCGGCTAGATCTCGATGACGGTCGGGACGATCATCGGCTGACGCCGGTAGGTTTCGCCCACCCACTTGCCCACGGTGCGCCGCACCGCCTGAGCGATGCGGGTCGGGTCGGTGATGTTGTCGGCGGCAAGGCTTTCCAGTTCCCGTTCGACGTTGCGGGCCACCGGCTCCAGTGCTTTCGGGTCCTCGGAGAAGCCACGGGAGTGCAGGTGGGCCGGAGCGGCCGGCTTCCCGGTCTCGCGGTGCACCACCACCGTCACCGCCACGAAACCCGAAGACAGGATGAGACGTTCACCGAGCGTGGCGTCGCCGACATCGCCGGTGATCAACCCGTCGACGAACATCTTGCCCACGGTCACCGCGCCGGCGATCGAGGCCTTGCCTGCCACCAGGTCCACGCTCACACCGTTCTCGGCCAGCACGATGTTCTCCTGAGGCACTCCGGTGCTGGCGGCCAGCGCCGCGTTCGCGCGGAGGTGGCGCCAGGTGCCGTGCACCGGCATGACGTTGCGGGGCCGAACCCCGTTGTAGAGGAAAAGCAGCTCACCGGCATAGGCATGGCCCGAAACATGAACGCGCGCTTGGGCATTGGTGACGACTCGGGCGCCGATCTTGGCGAGGGCGTCAATGACGCCGTAGACCGCTTCCTCGTTGCCCGGGATCAGCGACGAGGACAGGATGATCAGATCGCCTGCGGTCAGCGTGATGCTGCGATGCTCACCGCGAGACATCCGCGACAGCGCGGCCATCGGCTCGCCCTGCGTGCCGGTGGTGATCAACACGACCTTCTCGGGCGGCATCATCTCGGCCGCACCGATGTCGAGGATGTCGGCATCGGTGACCCGTAGGTAGCCCAACTCACGGGCGATGCCCATGTTGCGCACCATCGAACGCCCGACGAACGAAACCCGCCGCCCCAGCGCCACCGCGGCATCGATGATCTGTTGCACGCGATCGACGTTGGACGCGAAGCACGCGACGATCACCCGGCCCTCGGCCCCGCGGATCAGCCGGTGCAGCGTAGGGCCGACCTCACTCTCGGACGGACTGACGCCAGGGTGTTCGGAGTTGGTCGAATCACACAGGAACAAGTCCACCCCGGCGTCGCCCAGGCGCGACATACCCGGCAGGTCGGTGGGACGGCCGTCGAGCGGCTGCTGGTCGAGCTTGATGTCCCCGGTGTGCAGGACGGTGCCTGCACCCGTGTGGATCGCAACGGCCAGACATCCCGGGATCGAGTGGTTGACCGCGAAGTACTCGCATTCGAAGACACCGTGCTGGCTGCTCTGCCGCTCGGCGACCTCCACGCACACCGGCTTGATCCGGTGCTCGCGGCACTTCTCGCGGATCAGCGCGATGGTGAACTTCGAGCCGACCACCGGGATGTCGGGGCGGAGCTTGAGCAGGAACGGGATCGCGCCGATGTGGTCCTCGTGGGCGTGCGTGACGACGAGCGCCTCGACGTCGTCGAGCCTGCCCTCGACGTGACGCAGGTCCGGCAGGATCAGGTCGACGCCGGGCTCGTCGTGCCCGGGGAAAAGTACCCCGCAGTCCACGATGAGCAACCTGCCCAGGTGCTCGAAGACCGTCATGTTGCGGCCGATTTCGCTGATTCCGCCCAGGGCGGTAACTCGCAGACCGCCGGGGGCCAGTGGCTTGGGGGGCGCGAGTTCGGTGCTCACTATCGCAACACCGCAGCCGCACGCATATCGACGGCCAGCGCCTCGATCTCGGCCAGGGACGCCGGGATCTGCGGCAGCCGTGGCTGACCGGCATCGAATCCCTGCAACCGCAGGCCTTCCTTGGACATGGTCACCCCACCGAGGTGGGCCTGGGCCCGGGCCAGCGGGGCCAGCGACACGTTGATCTTGCGGGCCGTGGCGATGTCACCAGAGTTGAACGCGGTCAACATGTCTCGCAACTGCCCGGCGGCCAGATGCCCCCAGACGCTGACGAATCCGACCGCGCCCATGGCCAACCAGGGCAGGTTCAACGTGTCGTCACCGGAGTAGTACGCCAGACCGGTCTCGGCGAGAATCTGGCCACCACCGTGCAGATCTCCCTTGGCGTCCTTGACGCCGACGATGTTCGGGTGCGCGGCCAGTGCGCGGATGGTCTCCCACGCGATCGGAATCGAGGACCGCGGCGGGATGTCGTAAAGCAAGTTCGGCAGACCGGTGGCATCGGCGACCGCGGTGAAGTGCGCCAGCAGACCCGCCTGCGGGGGCCGCGAGTAGTACGGCGTCACCACGAGCAGTCCGTGCGCGCCTTCGGCGGCACTGGCCTTGGCCAGCTGCACGCTGTGGGCGGTGTCATAGCTGCCCGCGCCGGCGATGATGCGGGCCCGGTCCCCCACGGCCTCCAGCACCGTGCGCAGCAGTGCGAGCTTCTCGTCATCGGTGGTAGTCGGCGATTCACCGGTGGTGCCAGAGAGCACCAGGCCATCGCAGCCCGCGTCGATCAGGTGATTGGCCAGTCGAGCGGCGGCATCGAGATCGAGCGAGCCGTCGGGCTTGAACGGCGTCACCATTGCGGTCAACACCGTGCCCAACTGCGCTGTTACATCGATTCCGCTCGTACTCACGCGCCAAGATTACCCCGGACCGATCGGACTTCCGTCGCCGTCCTGACCGCGACTCCGTCAAGCCTCCGTCGCCAATGGGGAGGTAGCCACCTCACTACCATCCGCGAGCGTCGAAATCTCGAAATCGGAGAACACCGCCGGAGCCGCCTCTACGAGCTCACGCAGGCAGGCGATCGCCAGCCTGCGGATCTCCACATCGGCGTGTTCGCTGGCGCGCATCGCGATGAAATGGCGCCAGGCGCGGTAGTTGCCGGTGACCACGATGCGGGTCTCGGTGGCGTTGGGCAGCACCGCCCGGGCGGCCTGTCGGGCCTGCTTGCGCCGCAGAACGGCGTTGGGCTGGTCGGCGAACTTGGCTTCCAGGCGGGCCAGCAGTTCGGTGTAGGTGGCCCGGCTGGCGTCGGCGGCCGCGGTGAAGATCTCCACCAACTCCGGATCGTCCTCGAATCCGGACGGGACCACCACCTCGGCGTCGTTCTCGGGCACGTAGCGCTGCGAGAGCTGTGAGTAGGAGAAGTGCCGGTGCCGGATCAACTCGTGGGTGGCCGACCGGGAGATGCCGGTGATGTAGAAACTGACGCTCGCGTGCTCCAAGACGGAGAAATGCCCGACGTCGATGATGTGCCGGATGTAGCTCGCGTTGGTCGCCGTCTTCGGATTGGGCTTCGACCAGCTCTGATAACAGGCCCGGCCGGCGAACTCGGTGAGCGCGGGCCCGCCCTCGGCATCGGTGCTCCACGGCACGTCAGAAGGTGCCTGAAATTCCGTCTTGGCGATCAGCTGCACGCGCAGCGGCGCGATCTCGGCCACGCGCCCACCCTACTGTCGAGCCGTCACCACCGACTCGGCACCGCGCCGAGTTCTACCCCTGGGCTGTCCATCGTCGGGCACGACGACCTTGCCGTGGGAATCGGCGACAGATCACCCGAGCGGGACCGGTCGCGCTCCTACAATCGCCTGATGTCGGGCGGTTCGCAGTGCTGATCGGCGTGGCCGCCGCGCTACTGGCGTGTGCCGGTTATGGAACGGCTTCCGTGCTGCAGTCTTATGCCGCGGGGCGTTCCGGTGCGGCGGCGGGCGCTGTTGACACCGGCCCCACGCTGCGGTCGACGATCACCGCAATGCTCGCACCGATCTTCATCGCGGGAATCGCGCTCGATCTTGTCGGCTTCGCGGGCAGCCTGGTATCGGCGCGGCTGATTCCACTGTTCCTGTCGCAGACGATCATCAGCGCCAACCTCGTGGTCACCGCCGTGTTGAGCATCTTTGTGCTCAGTGTCCGGCTACATCGACGGGACTGGACTGCGATCGCCATAGTGCTTGTGGCGCTGTGCATCCTGGGCGCCACCGCCGGCCGTCTGGGCGACCGCGACCCCGGCGCGATGATGCATTGGGGCGTCCTGGTGGTGTCGGCGATCATTCTGGGCCTGGGCGCTGCGCTGGTCCGACTGCTCGGCCAGAAGGCTGCGGTTCCTGCCGGCCTGATCGCCGGGGTGCTGTACGGCGCCATGGCGGTTGCGGTACGCGTCGTCGATGGTCTCGAGCCGCTGAACGTGGGGATACTGATCGCCGACCCGGCGCTGTGGGCGATTCTGGTCGCCGGCCTCGGCGGGTTCTATCTGTTCACCGTTGCTCTCCAGATCGGTTCGGTCAACGGTGTCGCCGCAGCCTTGGTGGTCGGCGAGACCGTGGTCCCCGGCATCGTGGGCGTGGTGCTGCTGGGCGACGTCTCACGACCGGGATACGAAGCCCTGGTGGTCATCGCGTTCATCGCGGCCGTCGGCGGAGCCGTCGCGCTTGCCTTCTCCAGCGCTGTCGAATACGAGCGGGCGCACGAAACCTCACGAGAGTGACATCGTCCAATTGTGGGCCATGCCAGTGCGCCATTTGGCAAATTTTCTCTCGACCGGAACGGCCCGCCCATTCGCGCCCGATATCGTGAAGAAGCCCCCGGCCCCACCACCAATCTTCCGTACCACCACGAAGTGGGCATGGGTGGACGTGCCTTCGCACCATTCGACTCGGGCGGGTGGAATCCCCGTTATGACGTGCCGGTTCCGCTGCCATCCACCGAATTCGGTCCCGTAGACAGTCCACCATCTGTACCTCAAACTCGAGCACCGAGCGGGCCAACACAATTTTGATCCGAGGGGACGCAAAACCTGTGCCAACTCTCGCGCGAATAAGCGAGCTAGACGCCCGCGCCTGGTCCACGGCCACCTGCTCGGCACCGTTCATGACCCAATTAGTGTTGGGCGCGACGCTCAGCCTCTGGTGGCTATTGGGCAAACAACATTTCGGGTTGCATGGATCCGCGCTGTTCTTGACCATCGCGGTCATCGTCATGCTCGTCGCCCTCCTGGCATCCGGTTCACTTCTCATATCGCAGTCGTCGCGTGCCCATGGTCTTGCCCTCAGCCTCACCGGATCGTCAGCCGTCGTTCTTCTTGGCGGAATGGTCTATGGCTTCTGGATAATCGGATGGTGAACGACATCGCGCCCGACACATCGAAGGACCGCTACGGCCCGGTCGGCTTCCTAGCCGCTATAGTGGCCATCCTCGTCGTCGAATACGTTACGTGGCTGCTTCTTCCATGGATAGTCGTAGCGATCTTTTTCCTCGTTCCACTGTTCCTGATCACACTGGGTGTGGCCGCCGTTCTCACACGACGGCCCGGAAAGCTGGGGCAGGTGAGCCGAGGAGTTTTCATCGGCACGCTGTCGGGGCCACTATCGCTACTCATATTCGTTCCCGTCTTTCTCCTAGCAGGAACGATGGGGGCGTTTTAGTCTCGATACTTCATCTGGCGGTTGTGACGACGTGACACCGTCGAGTTACCAGGCTTGTCCGTGTCCGGGTGGGCCGACAACAAACTCCCGTGAATCTTGATAGGTGGTTGCGATGTCAACCCATTGTTCGAAATGGCACTCGCGGGAGAACTCCCGACCGTCACGGCCGAAGGCGATCTCGTTGATGCGCAACACCGTTGGCCATTTCCACTGTGCCATCTCTTCCACAACCTCGCGGACCGAATTCTGGCACTCCGCGCGATCATCGTCACCGCCGTCTTCGGCGTGCGCCTCGCACGGTTCGAATTCCGTCCGATAGACGCTGCCGGGACGAGCAAAGATCGCCGAACCGCGCAGCCCTTGCCGCGACACTCCTCACCGCCGCGCTCGCCCTGGCCGGCTGTGTTTCACCGGACCGGGTCTCGACGAATCCCGCTGACACACCGCGCTGGGATGCCGCAGTGTCGTCGTCCTTCACGCCGTCCCCGGTGGCCACACCGCCCACTGCCGCCGACTTCGTCGTCGGCGTGGTGGTCACCGAGCAGAAGTGCTTCGGCTCGGCCGGCTGCATCTATCACTACACGATCAACCCGCAATACCTCAGTACAAAGCCGTTGCCGGACAAGACAACTGTGATCTTCAAGGTCACCGGCGGTGATCAGGATCAGGTCGGCAACTTCACCATCGACGACGGTGGCACGGCGACCTTTGACCGCGAGTCGACCATCGATGGCCCCGAGGGTGCCGATTTGCAGGCCACCGTCACCCAGGTGCTACCCGGGCGCTGAGGCGTCGCCCAGACCGACGAATTGGTCGCTGATCGAGGGGCAGCGACCAATTCGTCCTCCCCCGATCCGTGGCCCATCGGCAGGCTCGGGCCAAACCGACCGATCCGGGTCCGCTCGGAGAAGTTTGCTGCCATTCTGTTCAGCTATGGGCGACTTTGGGGTGGTCGGCGCGTGGATCATGCTGGCAGTGGTCGTCGTCGGCGCCGTGGCACTGGCAGTCGGCAGCGTGCTACTGGCCAGCCGGGTCATCGCCCGGGACACGCGGCCGGAACACAACGGGATCCTTTCGCCATTCCTCACCGTCGTCGGCCTCGTCTACGGTGCCCTCCTGGGCTTCACCGTCGTCGTCGGTTGGCAGCAGTACCTGTCAGCACAGACCAACGTGTCGAACGAGGCCTCGACATTGGTGACCATGTACCGCCAGACCGTAGCCATGCCGCAACCGGAACAGGGGCAGGTGCGCGAACAGCTCCGGCGGTATGCGGCCGCCGTGCAGGGGCCCGAATGGGGCAAGGAGGAGTTCGGCAGCATCAGCAACAACGGTCGGCACGCCCTCACCGAGATGTACCGCATCGTCGGCACCGCCGGATCCGACTCGAGCGCGAGCCAGATCAACAGCCAGTTTCTGAGCCAATTGGCGGCCCTGACCTCGGATCGCAGTGCGCGGATTCTCAATTCGAGTCCCCGGATACCCCCGCTGTTGTGGTGCGCCCTGGTATTCGGCAGCTTGGTGCTCATCAGCCTCGCCAGCTTCATGCGGCTCGAGAACAACCGGGCGCACATGATCCTGGTGAGCTCTGTGACCGTGCTGCTGGCGCTGCTGCTCTCCCTGGTCTTCATGCTCGACCACCCGTACGGCCAGGTTGGCGTGACCCCACATCGGTTTGCGCATGCCGTGACGGTGTTCGACCTGATCGATCAGGGAACCTGACCGGGCTCCCCACCGTGTCGCCGCGCCGGTTTCGACCGCGGGGCTGTTGCGCGACGACGGCCGCGACCCAGGTGCCGAAAGCCGCGAGCCCAGACACCAAACTCACCCTTGACTCAATTACGTGACACATCGTAATTTAACGGTGTGTCCTCGATCACAGGCCCTGGCCGGCCGCGTGACCCTCAAACCCAGCGCGACATCATGCGCGCCACCCGTGACCTGCTGGCGCGTGACGGGTATGACCAACTGTCCATCGAGGCGATCGCCCGCGAAGCCGGAGTCAGCCGACCCACCGTGTACCGACGGTGGCCCTCGAAGGCGCACCTGGTCTTCGATGCCGCCTTCGAGCAGCCGCCCGGCGGCGAACTCCTGTCGGTATCAGGAGATTTCGAGGACGATGTGCGCGCCTTCGCTCGGGCAGTACTCACGTTCTGGCTCGACCCCGTGGTCGAGGCCGCCGCCCTCGGCATCCTCACCGAACGCCGTCGCGACCCAGAGCTGCACATCCGCACCCAACAACTGCTCGATGAGCGGACCAAGGACGCCTTCGGCGCACTGGTCTCCTCCGGCATCGAGCAAGGCCGGGTCCAACCCGACGCCGACGTCGCCATGCTCTACCAGACGTTGATCGGCACCGCGTTCTACACCGCCCACATGGAACCCGACGTCGATGTCGACGAGACCGCAGATCGCCTGTGCTCCTTGCTGATCAAAGGAGCCGAACGAACCCACCCCCGAAGAAAGGACCATCCATGACCGACAAGACCGAGCTGTCCGCAGCGTTCAACGGGCTGCTCGACGAGGTTCGCGCCATCGAGCGGAAACTGCTCGATGCCGACCCCGCGCTCAGCGAGCCCGACCTGCTCGATGGGTACCGGCTGGCATTCAGCGTGCTGCGCGTCGCCGTCGACGCGTATGTCTGGGGCGACCGGGACAAGCCGATCCTGGTGGATGTCATCAGCCCGTACCTCAAATGGGGTGGTGACAATTCCGACGCGTTCTATCAGCTCGCACCACTCGACCCGGCCCGTACATACCGGGTCACCGGCAACCGAGGTGACGCGGTGTACCTGTCGATGACGGTGTACGGCGGGCCGGGCGAAGGCCGCTACAGCGACCGTATCGTCGGCACGATCAACAATCGCGACCTCGAATTCGACGAAGACGGAAACTTCGAGTTCGTGATGAGCCCCGACCCTCAGCCGGGGGCCTGGCTCAAGCTCGATCCCGACACCGAATTCGCCTTGACCCGCGACTATCTGAACGATCCGAACACTGATCGTCGACCGACGTGGCGGATCGAGACTCTCGACCCGCCGGCGCGGCGCACCGACAGCGCCGCCGAGTTGGCCCGTCGCCTCCAGTACGCCAGAAACTGGTTGCACGAACAGGTTTCGTTCCTGCCCACCAAGGTCGAGCCGGCCAACCAGCTGCACCCTCCGTTCCCGGTGCCGCAAAACGCCTACGGCTGGTCGGCTGCCGATGCGGCGTACGCGATGGGCGCCTACGATCTCGCACCGGGTCAGGCCCTGGTCGTCGAGGGCACCTCCCCCGACTGTGCGTTCTGGAACCTGTGCCTGTGGAATCCGTTCCTGCACACCTACGACTACACCCACGAGCGGGTGACGATCAACGGCGCCCACGTGACCTACGAACCGGACGGATCCTGGCGCATCATCATCAGCGACAAAGATCCCGGCCACCCGAACTGGGTCTCCACGGCCGGACGCTCCAAGGGCCTCATCTGGCTGCGGTGGTTCCTGCCCGACGAGACCCCCGCACACCCGCAGTGCCGAGTGGTCGACGTGACCGAGGTAGCGGCCCGGTGACCACCAGCACGCAGCGTCCCGCCCCGATCCGATTCGACGACCTGGCCAGCCCGGTGTATCCCCCGGCGGCCCAACCGATTCGCGACGGACTTGCCGCGTACGGCGCGAATCTCGACCTCGACCCGGACGCGCTGCTGACTGCGGCCATCGAGCGGACCGGACTGCGCGATTTCGGAGACCCGGGGTTCCGGGAGCGCCTCGAGGTGCTCTGTACCGCACTGCGCGCCGAAGCAGGTCTGTCCGACACCGGTCTGGCGATCGCGTTCGAACAGCTGGTGGGCAGCTTGGTCAACCGGCTTCGACTGGAGGCACTGATCGCCGACCATCCCGAGATCGAGGACATCGAGATCGATCGGCCGATCATCATCTGTGGCCTCCCTCGGACCGGGACCACGCACCTGCACAACTTGCTCGCCGCCGATCCCGCCCTGCGCCACCTGCCATATTGGGAGAGCCTGGAACCGATACCGGGACCGGGTGAGGACACCCCGCAACCGCGTCGCGATCGGTGCGGCGCCGGACTGGACCTGGTGCACACCACGATGCCGGAATTCCGGCGCATGCACGACATGACCGTTGAGCACGCGCACGAGGAGATCCAGCTGCTGGCCAATGACATCTCCGGCATGCTGTTCGAAACAACTTATTACGTGCCGAGTTTCGCGGCGCACTACAAGTCGCACGACCAAGCGGCGTCCTACGCGTACGTCAAGCGCAGCCTCAAGGCCATGCAATGGCTGCGCGGCGGCACCCGCTGGGTCCTCAAATCACCTCAGCACCTGGAGCAGTTCCCCACCCTGTCGGCCACGTTCCCGGATGCGACTTTTATTGTCACCCATCGTGATCCGGTCGAGGTGACGCTGTCGATGATGACCATGATCTGCTACGCCACGCGAATGGCTGTGTCCCGTCCCGATGTGGCGCAGCTGACCGAGCACTGGCTGGGCCGCATCGACGATCTGCTCGCCGGCTGCATCCGCGACCGCGACGTGCTGCCCGCCGGACAATCCATCGATGTGCGGTTCGACGACTTCATGGCCGACGAGGCGGGCACCCTGGCTGCCATCTACCGCCTCGCCGACCAGCCGTTCGGCGACGATGTGCGGGCCGCGATGACCGATTTCCTCACCGAGCACCCGCGCGGACGGTACGGCGGCGTCATATACGACGCGTCGAATCTTCACCTCGATCCGGCGGCGCTGGCCGAACGTTTCCGGGACTACCGGGAGCGGTTCCTCGGCTAGATTCCGCCCGCCGCCCGTCAGTCGATCAGACCTCCGGCGCGCCGCAACGCGGCCGCGATGTGTTCGAAGTCGATCGCCAGGTGTGCGCGTGCCAGCGCTTCGGCGTCATCACCGCGCCGCCCGGCGATCGCGTCGATCAGCTGTTCGTGCTCCCGCAGGGCCCGTAGCTCCATCTGGCGCATGGTCGCCGAGTCACCCCACATGTGGGCCGGTGCGGCGATACTGACGGAGGATTCCAACTCGAGCAACGTCTGTTTGAGCACGGTGTTGCCGGCCGCGTCCATGATCGCCAGGTGCAACGCACTGTCGGCCTCCTGCGCGGCCCGGCCGCTGTCCGCACAGCGGTACGCCTCCAGCCGTTCGCGGAGCACCGCGAGGTCATGATCGGTCCGGGCCTCCGCGGCCGCGCGGCATACCGCACCGTGGATTCGGCACACGGCATCACAGCGGTCCCGAAGTTCATCAAGGCGCATGGTCAGGGTGCGCCCAACGGCGTCGGTCGACGATTCCGGCCATTGCTGCAGCACATAGGTGCCGCCGCCGCGGCCGCTGCGCCTGGTCTCCACCAATCCCAGCTCGACCAGCCGGGCCAGGGCTGCTCGTACCGTCATCCGACCGACCCGCAGGGACGCGGCGAGCTCACGCTCGGCAGGCAGGCGCGATCCGGGGAGGTACTCGCCGATCGCCACCGCGGTGACGAGGCGGTCGGTGATCTCATCCACCCGCGATGGTGTTTCGAGTTCACGCTCCAACAGCCCGGGCGTTGCGCCCACGGACTCGGTGGTCGGCGGATCGGGTGTCCCCATGAACACACAGTATCGACGGACGGCGTTAAATCCTGATTAATGGTCTTGTCACGAGACCATTAGTAGTTCATGCTGACGGCCATGCCTTGCACCACCCGCACAGTGCCCTTCCGCGGTCACGAGACCTGGGTTCAGATCACCACGCCCGAAACCCCCCAGCCCGGCGCTCTGCCCTTGTTCGTGCTGCACGGCGGGCCCGGCATGGCCCACAACTATGTCGCCAATATCGCTTCCCTCGCCGACGAGACCGGCCGCGTGGTCATCCACTACGACCAGTTGGGCTGCGGCAACAGCACCCACCTGCCAGACGCACCAGCCGATTTCTGGACGCCCCAACTCTTCGTCGATGAGTTCCACACCGTCCGCCAAACCCTCGGAATCGACCAGTACCACGTCCTCGGACAATCCTGGGGCGGCATGCTCGGCGCCGAGATCGCCGTCCGCGTCCCGGCGGGACTGGCCTCGTTGTCGATCTGCAACTCCCCCGCCTCGATGCAGTTGTGGGTCGAGGGCGCAGCCGAACTGCGCGCCCAGTTGCCGCCCCATGTACAGGCCGCGCTGCAGCGACACGAGGCCGACGGCACGGTCACCGACCCCGAATACCTGGCCGCCACCCGGGAGTTCTACCGCCGCCACGTATGCCGGGTCGAGCCGGTACCCCAGGACTTCGTCGACACCGAGGCCCAGATGGAAGCCGAGCCGACGGTGTACCACACCATGAACGGCCCCAACGAGTTTCACGTTCTCGGAACCCTGCGCAACTGGAGCATCATCGACCGGCTGCCATCCATCACTGCGCCCGCCCTCGTCATCGCCGGAGAGTTCGACGAGGCCACCCCCGCGACCTGGCAGCCATACCTCGACCACATTCCCGACTCCCGCGGCCACGTGTTCCCCGATACCAGCCACTGCACCCACCTCGAGAAGCCCGAAGAGTTCCGAGCGGTGATCGCGGAGTTCCTCCAGGAACACGACCCGGCCGCCGCCGGCCC
>NZ_VCMY01000119.1:0-423 GCF_005924235.1 Mycobacterium sp. DBP42 | reverse complement strand
CCGTGGCGCATCGCTGCCGGAAGATCCGCGCCCTTCGTCAGTGACGCGAGGGACGGTTTGCTGGCCTGGCGGACAATCTCTTGCGGATGGCGACGCCAACTGTCGCCGTCGTCTGGCGAGCTGGCTGCTGGAGGGCGCACAGCCGCCGACGCTGCTGTTGCCTGAGCAGGAAGGCGTGAGCGGTATTCGTTTTCCTGTCTGGCGGGACGGCGCGGGAAAACGCGTTGCTGCCGACTGCCCGCAGGCGCGCGAGCGGACGCTGATCGTCTGGCCGCTGCCGCTGGAGCCGTGGTTACCGACCCCGGAGCGTCGTGCTGCAAGGCTGTCGCCGCCCTCCGTACAGTGCCCGCCGCTGGGACAGGACGCCCTTTTACCGCTTCAGCTTTCCGGCATACGTGACGGGGCGATAGTGAAGCGTTTACC
>NZ_VCMY01000118.1:0-424 GCF_005924235.1 Mycobacterium sp. DBP42 | reverse complement strand
ATATGATGCTTTCCGGCATTTGTGCCATTGCGGCTTCTATCCCTGTTGCCGCGTACCAGCTGTGGCGTTTCGTTGCACCGGCGCTGACTAAAACGGAGCGCAAGGTGACGCTCATGTACATACCAGGTTTATTTGCGTTGTTTTTGGCGGGCATCTCCTTCGGATACTTTGTCTTGTTTCCGATCGTGCTCAGCTTTTTGACTCATTTATCCTCCGGCCACTTTGAAACGATGTTTACGGCTGACCGCTACTTTAGGTTTATGGTGAATTTGAGCCTGCCGTTCGGCTTCTTGTTTGAGATGCCCTTGGTGGTGATGTTTTTAACAAGGCTGGGCATCTTAAATCCTTACAGACTGGCCAAAGCGAGAAAGCTTTCCTATTTTCTGCTGATTGTCGTGTCCATATTGATTACACCGCCTGATTT
>NZ_VCMY01000117.1:0-430 GCF_005924235.1 Mycobacterium sp. DBP42 | reverse complement strand
CTCCAGCAGGTCGCGCTGGGCCTCCGGGTTACCCTCCAGCAGGTGCAGCAGCGGATCGCTGAAAGTCGCGCCCAGCGATTCGGTCACATAGTTGCCGCCACCCTGGCGGCTGACCAGCAGCCCCTTCGCCACCAGTTTCTGGATCGCCTCGCGCAGCGACGGCCGGGAAACCCCGAACTGCTCGGCAAGCACGCGCTCGGCGGGCAGCCGCTCGCCGGACTTCAGCGTGCCCTCCAGGATCATCGCCTCCAGTTGCGCAACGATGTCATCCGACAGACGGCGCTGCCTGACCTGACCAAATTCCATATCCCGACACCCTTACCCGAAGTTTCGTCGCAAAGCCTCTGCCATGCGCCCAGCGCGAAAAAGAGAGGAAGCGTACCGAGCCGCTCCCCGCACCACAAGCGAGGCGCCACGAGCCCCACACGAG
>NZ_VCMY01000116.1:0-434 GCF_005924235.1 Mycobacterium sp. DBP42 | reverse complement strand
GATAAAGCGACTCAAAAATCGGTTTGCTGCGGTAAGAGACTTTATCAATACGCACCACCGTCATATTGCGTCCGCCGGAGTAGTGGCCGGTAAACTCGCCGAACGGCCCTTCGATCTCGCGCTTACGGCTTTCGATGACGCCCTCGAGGATCACTTCGGAGCCCCAGGGTACGTCAAAGCCAGTCAGCGGGGCGGTGGCGATGGGATACGGGCTTTCGCGCAGCGCGCCGGCCATTTCATACTCCGACTGATCGTACTTCAGCGGTGTGGCGCCCATCAGAGTGATGATCGGATCATTACCGAGGGTAATCGCAATCGGCAGATCCTCACCGCGCTCTTCCGCTTTATGCAGATGCAGCGCGATGTCATGCATCGGCACCGGTTGCAGACCAAGTTTGCGCTTGCCTTTGACTTCCATGCGGTAAATCCCGACG
>NZ_VCMY01000115.1:0-438 GCF_005924235.1 Mycobacterium sp. DBP42 | reverse complement strand
TATGTAACGCGCGATGCACGCTCACCCCACTGATATCCAGCGCTTCCGCCGTGCGGGCAATATTCCCTTTCTCCATAAACGTCATGAAGATGCTGAGCTTGCGGAAAGTAATATCGTTGGTGATGAGCGGCGTCATGGTGGTTTCCTGTGGTTAGTCGGCCAGCATTTGCTCAAGCTGCTCTTGCGCGTCCAGCCAGGCTATTTCGCACGCTTCTAGCCCGGCTTTGGCGCTGGCCTGTTGTTGCAGGCACTCGGTCAGTTCTGCTTTACGGCTCTGGTCGTACAGTTCACTGTCGCCCAGCTTTTCTTCCGCCTGCGCTAACTGCGCGTTCAGTTTTTCCATCTCTTTTTCCAGACGGGCGATCTCTTTGCGCAGCGGCTGGGTCTGCGTACGCAGCTCGGCTTCACGACGCTTCTGATCTTTACGCGCTTGCGCAC
>NZ_VCMY01000114.1:0-455 GCF_005924235.1 Mycobacterium sp. DBP42 | reverse complement strand
GGTTGAGGAGTGCGTCTCGTTCTATGAAACGCATTTCCCGGATCGTTACTTCCTTGAGCTGATCCGTACCGGCAGACAGGATGAAGAAAGCTATTTGCACGCAGCCGTAGAACTGGCGGAAGCGCGCGGCTTGCCGGTCGTTGCTACCAACGACGTGCGCTTTATTAACAGCGATGATTATGACGCGCATGAAATTCGCGTCGCCATTCACGACGGTTTTACTCTCGACGACCCTAAGCGCCCACGTAACTATTCGCCGCAGCAGTATATGCGCACGGAAGAGGAGATGTGCGAGCTGTTTTCGGACATTCCGGAAGCACTGGAAAATACCGTTGAGATCGCCAAACGCTGTAACGTGACGGTGCGTCTGGGCGAATATTTCCTGCCGCAGTTTCCGACCGGTGATATGACCACCGAAGACTATCTGGTCAAGAAATCGAAAGAAGGTCTTGAAG
>NZ_VCMY01000113.1:0-466 GCF_005924235.1 Mycobacterium sp. DBP42 | reverse complement strand
GCAGCGGGTCGATCAGATGCTGACGCAAATCGACGCCCGGATCGGCAAGCAGGTTGACGTGGTCCTGCATAACCCGAAATTCCAGGCGATCGAATCCAGTTGGCGGGGCCTGAAGTTCCTCGTCGACCGTACCGACTTCCGTGAAAACACCCTTATCGATTTGCTGCATGTGACCAAGCAGGAGTTGCTGGACGATTTCGAGGGGGCGAGCGACATCACCCGCAGCGGCCTTTACCAGCATGTCTACACCTCGGGTTATGGCCAGTTTGGCGGTTTGCCGGTCGGCTGCATGGTCAGCAACTACACCTTCGGACCTTCGGCTCCGGACATCAAGCTGCTCGGCTACGTCGCCTCGGTCGGGGCGATGTCTCATGCGCCGTTCCTTGGCGCCATGGGCCCCGAGATGCTCAATCTCGAGTCGTTCCAGGAGTTGCCGAACCTCAAGGAGGTCAAGGACATCTTCGAC
>NZ_VCMY01000112.1:0-491 GCF_005924235.1 Mycobacterium sp. DBP42 | reverse complement strand
ATAGGCGCGGGCACTTCCCATGCCGGGCTGGACAATGAGCTGAGCCTGGTTGATGGTCAGGACCGGACGCTGACCGTTCAGCAGTGGGACACCTTCCTCAATGGTGTGTTCCCGTTGGACCGCAACCGGTTGACCCGTGAGTGGTTCCATTCGGGTCGGGCCAAGTACATCGTGGCCGGCCCGGGCGCCGAGGACTTCGAGGGCACCTTGGAGTTGGGCTATCAGATCGGCTTCCCCTGGTCACTCGGTGTGGGGATCAACTTCTCCTACACCACCCCGAACATCCTGATCGACGATGGTGACATCACCGGTCCGCCCTTTGGTCTGGAGTCGGTGATCACCCCGAACCTGTTCCCGGGTGTGTCGATCAGCGCGGATCTGGGCAACGGCCCGGGTATCCAGGAAGTGGCCACCTTCTCGGTGGACGTGGCCGGTCCGGCCGGCGGTGTGGCGGTGTCCAACGCGCACGGCACGGTGACCGGTGCGGCCGG
>NZ_VCMY01000111.1:0-520 GCF_005924235.1 Mycobacterium sp. DBP42 | reverse complement strand
AAGCCGGTGGCCTAACCCTTGTGGAGGGAGCCGTCGAAGGTGGGATCGGCGATTGGGACGAAGTCGTAACAAGGTAGCCGTACCGGAAGGTGCGGCTGGATCACCTCCTTTCTAAGGAGCACCACGATAAACACTCTCAATTGGTGGGGGTGTAGCCGTGAGGAGTCGGAGCGCTGTAGTGGCGCCGGCTTGGTGCGCAACAAACGTGATGGAACTGCCGAACACACTATTGGGCTTTGAGACAACAGGCCCGCAGTCCTGCCCCGTTGGGGGCAGGGGGTGTGTTGTTGCCTCACTTTGGTGGTGGGGTGTGGTGTTTGATTTGTGGATAGTGGTTGCGAGCATCTAGCACGCATATGTTGGGTCTCACTCCTTGTGGGTGGGGCCTGGTTTTGTGTGTTGATGTGCAATTTCTTTTGAAACTCATTTTTTGGTTTTTGTGTTGTAAGTGTTTAAGGGCGCATGGTGGATGCCTTGGCACTGGGAGCCGATGAAGGACGTTGGAGGCTGCGATATGCCT
>NZ_VCMY01000110.1:0-536 GCF_005924235.1 Mycobacterium sp. DBP42 | reverse complement strand
AAGCCGGTGGCCTAACCCTTGTGGAGGGAGCCGTCGAAGGTGGGATCGGCGATTGGGACGAAGTCGTAACAAGGTAGCCGTACCGGAAGGTGCGGCTGGATCACCTCCTTTCTAAGGAGCACCACGAAAAACACTCCCAATTGGTGGGGGTGTAGCCGTGAGGAGCTGGAGCGCTGTAGTGGCGCCGGCTTGGTGCGCAACAAACGTGATGGAACTGCCAGACACACTATTGGGCTTTGAGACAACAGGCCCGTGCCCCTTTTCTTGGGGGGTGGCATCCGGTTGCGGGTGTCGGCGTGTTGTTGCCCTGCTTTGGTGGTGGGGTGTGGTGTTTGATTTGTGGATAGTGGTTGCGAGCATCTAGCACGCATCGGGTGTGGCTGGGGCCTTCGGGTTTCGGTCGCGTTGGTGTGTGTTGATGTGCAATTTCTTTTGAAACTCATTTTTTGGTTTTTGTGTTGTAAGTGTTTAAGGGCGCATGGTGGATGCCTTGGCACTGGGAGCCGATGAAGGACGTTGGAGGCTGCGATATGCCT
>NZ_VCMY01000010.1:0-133404 GCF_005924235.1 Mycobacterium sp. DBP42 | reverse complement strand
GAAGGGGCAGGATCGCCTGGAACATCGAGTCGCGGCCGCTCTTGGCCGAGCCACCGGCCGAGTCACCCTCCACCACATACAGTTCCGACTTCGTCGGGTCCGTCGAGCGGCAATCGGCCAGCTTGCCGGGCAGACCACCGATATCGGTGGCACTCTTGCGGCGGACCAGCTCACGGGCCTTGCGGGCCGCGATCCGCGCCTGTGCTGACGAGACCGCTTTGTTCACCACGGTTTTCGCCTCGGCGGGGTTGGCCTCGAACCAGTGGGTGAGCTGCTCGTTGCAGATTTTCTGAACGAACGACTTGACCTCGGTGTTGCCCAGCTTGGTCTTGGTCTGCCCCTCGAACTGAGGTTGAGCCACCTTCACCGAGATCACCGCCGCCAAACCCTCGCGGATGTCGTCACCGGTGAGGTTCGGATCCTTGTCCTTGAGCAGCTTCTTTTCCTTGGCGTACCGGTTCACCACACTCGTCAACGCCGCACGGAAACCCTCTTCATGGGTACCACCCTCATGCGTATTGATCGTGTTGGCGAAGGTGTGCACCGACTCGGAGTAACCGGCATTCCACTGCATCGCGATCTCGACCTCGTGGCCGGGACCCTTACCGTCGAAATCGATGACGCTGGGCTGGATCGCGGTCTTGGTGCGGTTGATGTGCTTGACGAAGTCGACCAGGCCGCCGGGGTAATGGAAGGTCCGGTGCTTCACCTTGTGAGGTGCGGCGGCCTCGGCCGCCGTCTCCTCGGCGGTCTTGGGTGCGGCGGCGGTGTCTGCGACCACCTCGTCGACGACCTCGTCCTGGGTGACCCGCTCGTCGGTGAGCTCGATGGTCAGGCCCTTGTTGAGGAAGGCCATCTCCTGGAGCCGCCGGGCGATGGTCTCGAAGTCGTACACCGTGGTTTCGAACACGTCCGGATCGGCCCAGAACCGGATCGTGGTGCCGGTGTCCTTGGTCTTCTCACCCTTGCGCAGGGTTCCGGGAACCGAGTTGTCGTAAGTCTGGAACCACTGGTATCCGTCGGTGCGGACGTCGGCCTCCAGCCGGGTGGACAGCGCGTTGACCACCGAGACGCCGACACCGTGCAGTCCGCCGGACACCTGGTAGGCGCCTTCCTCGAACTTGCCGCCGGCGTGCAGAACAGTCATCACCACGTCGATCGTCGGGATGCCGGTGGCGTGCATGGCGACCGGGATGCCGCGCCCGTCGTCGGAAACCTGGACTCCGCCGTCCTCGAGGATGCGCACATCCACTTTCGTCGCGAAGCCGGCCATCGCCTCGTCTACCGCGTTGTCGACGACCTCCCACACCAGGTGGTGCAGGCCACGTTCACCGGTGGAACCGATATACATGCCGGGGCGTTTACGAACGGCTTCGAGGCCTTCCAGCACTTTGATCGAGTCGGCACCGTACTGATTCTGGGCAGCCACGTCGGACGCGTCTCCTTGGGGTTCGCGGGAGGCGGTTGCGTCACCGCCCTGCAGATCTCGCCACAGTCTACCGGTCGACACGGACCGGGCCGACTCTGTAGCGGCGTTTTCACCTACCTAACTGCGCCGTGCGCGGAATTTCTCGCCCCTTGGTGCCTCCCGACGCTTCAGAAGTTCCATTTCGAGCGTCTCGGCGTTCTGAGCGCAGTACTAGCCGTAAGTGTCGCGGGGCCCCCGGCCGGCGACGTGATATCGGCCCTTGCGCCACGACGGACCGACCGGGCCGACGATCTTCAACGAGGTCACCACGCCATCGCCGACCGCGGCGGCGATCTTGGCCAGCAGCTGCGACTGCACCATCCGCAGCTGCGTGGCCCACGCGGTGGATTCCGCCGAGACGGTCAGCACTCCCTCGTTCAGGGCGGTCGGGTTGGCATGGTCGGCGATCTGGTCGCCCACGACGGCCCGCCACCGGCCGAACACCGAGCCCTCGGCCACCCGCGAGGACCAGCCCCGCAGCTTCGCCAAGTCCTGGGTTGCCGCGCCCAGCGGTTGCGGGTCGCGGACGTCGGGGCCCGGACCCGACCAGCTGCGGCGCCGCCCGGTATTGCCTGCCGTCCGCCGTACCGGGGCGCGGCGGCCGCGGCCGACGTCCTTGCCTTGGCTGCGCGCCGCGCCCCGTGCCTCCTCGAGGGTCCGCCGCACCAGATCCATGCCGCGCATGCGCGCGGCGTCTTCGGGGGAGACCGCCGGCTCTGGGGTCTGACCGGAATCGTCTGCCATGACTACACCACCGATATCCGTCCCTGGTCGCCCTCGGTCATCTTGATCTCGATGCGGTTGGCCACCCAATCCTGCGGGATGTCCTCGCTGACCGCCGCGGTGACCAGAACCTGCTCGGCTTCACCGGCCACCGCCGCCAGGGCCTGCCGGCGGGCGGTGTCGAGCTCGGCGAAGACATCGTCGAGCAACAAGACCGGATCGACGCCGTCGGACCGGAGCAATTCGTAGGCGCCCAGCCGTAGCGAAAGTGCCATCGACCACGATTCGCCATGGCTGGCAAAGCCTTTCGCAGGCTGATCGCCGAGCCAGAGCTCGAGATCGTCGCGATGGGGGCCCACCAGACAAACCCCGCGATCCAGCTCGGCGTCGCGGCGGCGGGCCAATGCGTCCAGCAGCGCGGCCTCGTAGAACTCCACCGGCTCGGGACCCGGGGCGTTCTCGATCGCCTCCACACTGCTGCGGTACCGGATGGCCGCCGGCCGGCTCGAGGGCGCCAACAATTGGTAGGCCTTCTGCACCTCGGGATGCAGTTGCTCGACGAGCGCGATGCGAGCGGCGATCAGCGCCGCACCGTGCGCAGCCAGGTGCCCGTCCCACACATCGAGGGTGCCGAGCACGCTGCGATCACCCCGATAGCGCGCTCCCGCAGCGGTTTTCAACAGCGCGGTGCGCTGGCGCACCACCTTGTCATAATCCGCCCGGACACCGGCGATAGCCGGACGACGGGTGGTGGCCAACTCGTCGAGATAGCGCCGGCGCTCACCCGGATCGCCCCGTACCAGCGCAAGATCCTCCGGGCTGAACAGCACTGCCCGTAAAACACCGAGGATCTCGCGCGGTGAACGAACCGGTGACCGGTTCAGCCGTGCCTTGTTGGCCCGGCCGCTGGTGATCTCGAGATCGACCGCCAGCTCCCGCCCCTCGTTGACCACGATGCTCGAGACGATGGCGCGGGGTGCGCCGGCCCGGATCAGCGGTGCGTCCGAGGCCACCCGATGGGAGCTCAGCGTCGCGCAATACCACAGTGCCTCAACAAGATTCGTCTTTCCGAATCCATTCGATCCGACGAAGACCGTGCGGCCGGGCTCCAGCTCGAGCTCGACATGTGCCCAGGACCGGTAGTCGGTCAGTCCCAGGTGACGGACATACATCGGAAATCGCGCCTAACCGGACTCGCTGATCCGGTGCACCGCGTGGCCACCGAACTGGTTGCGCAACGCCGACACGGCTTTCATGGTTGGGGAGTCCTCTTGTCTCGAGGCGAACCGGGCGAACAACGACGCGGCGATCACCGGCATCGGCACCCGGTGGCTGATCGCCTCCTCCACCGTCCAGCGGCCTTCGCCGGAATCCTCGGTGTACCCGCTGATCGCGGCGAAACCCGGATCCTCCTTGAGCGCCTTGGCCAGCAGCTGCTGCAACCACGACCGCACCACGGTGCCGTTGGTCCAGGCCTGGATCACCGCCTGCGGATCGGCGATGAGTTCCTCGGCGGCCAACAGCTCATACCCCTCGGCATAGGCGTGCATCAGCCCGTATTCGATGCCGTTGTGCACCATCTTGGCGTAGTGCCCCGCGCCAACCGGGCCGGCGTGGACGAACCCGTCGGCCGCGTCGCCGGCGGGACGCAACGTGTCGAAGATCGGCATGGCTCGAGCGACATCGGCGTCACTGCCACCGACCATCAGGCCATAGCCCTCGTGCAAACCCCAGACTCCGCCCGAAACGCCAGCGTCGATGAAGTTGATGCCCTTGTCGCCCAACAACTTTGCGTGCGGACCATCTTCGGTGTACCTCGAGTTGCCGCCGTCGATCACCAGATCGCCGGGAGCCAGCACGTCGGCGAGCTCGCCGATGGTCTGGTGCGTCACCGTGCCTGACGGCACCATTACCCACACCACCCGCGGTGCCTCGAGCGCAGCCGCCAGATCAGCCAGGCTGGCCACGTCGCTCACTTCCGGTCGCGGGTCGTAACCCACGACCTCATGGCCCCCGGCGCGCAGGCGCTCGCGCATGTTGAAGCCCATCTTGCCCAGGCCGACCAACCCCAGTTGCATGTGCGCCCTCTCTCGCCAGCGCCGATCAGCCGGGAAGGCGGACCGGCATCAACAGGTAGACGTAATCGGTTTTGGCGGCCGGGAACGGTCCCGACCCACCACCGGTACCACCATCCTCGCCCGTCGGGCGCAACACTGCCGGACGACTCGGCGTGGTGAAACCGAAAGTCACGCGGTCTGAATGCAACGAGCTCAGCCCGTCGGTCAGGTAGGTGGGATTGAACGCGATGGTCAGCGGATCCCCGGCGAACTCAACCGGCAGATCTTCCTCGGCCCGGCCCACGTCATCGGCACCCGCCGACAGCCGCAGCACGTCATCGCCGAACTCCATCCGAATCTGGGCGCCCCGATCGGCAACCAGCGCCACACGCTTGATCGCCTCGGTCAGCTCGGCGACGCCGATGGTGGCCACCGCAGTGTGCTCGGACGGCAGCAGCTGGCGGAACTTCGGGAACTCCGCATCGAGCAGACGTGTGGTGCTGCGCTTGCCGTTACTGCGGATACCGAGCAGACCGTCCTTGCCGACCGCGGCCCCCGAACCCAACGACAGGTGCACCTGGTTGCCGTCGGTACCGGCCTTGGCCGCCTCGGCCAGCGTCTTCGCCGGCACCAGCACGGCCGCTTCGACATCGGTGGCGCTCGTTTCCCAGGTCAGCTCACGCACCGCGAGCCGGAAGCGGTCCGTGGCGGCCAAAACCACTGATTCACCGGAGATCTCGACACGGATACCGGTCAGCATGGGCAGGGTGTCGTCGCGGCCGGCAGCCACGGCCACCTGGCCGATCGCCTCGGCGAACAGATCCGATGACACCACGCCGGTCTCTTCGGGCAGGGTCGGCAGCGCGGGGTAGTCCTCGACCGCCAGGGTGGGCAGCGAGAACCGGGCGCTGCCACAGGTCAATGCCACCCGGGTGCCCTCGACGCTGAGCTCGACGGGCTTGGCGGGCAGGGCCTTGGTGATGTCGGACAACAACCGGCCCGACACCAAAACGCTTCCGGGAGAAGCGATTTCAGCGCTGACCCGCACCTCGGCGGATACTTCGTAGTCGAAGCCGGAGATGGTCAGGCCATCATCGGTGCCGGTCAGCAGGACGCCGGCCAGCACCGGGATGGTGGGCCGGGTCGGCAGATTGCGGGCCACCCAGGCCACCGCGTCCGCGAAGTCCTCACGCACCACGCGGAACTTCAAGTCGGTCAGCCCAGCCGTCGTCGTCGCCACGTGCTATGCGCCCCTTCGATGATCCCCATAACGAGCTCTACCTGCGTCTTCCGAAAACCGCACCACGCAGCATGACGCTGAATGACAAAGCTGGAAACCGCTGTCGATGAACCACCGTAGAGCTTTCCGCACCAACTTGAAAGCTAATCGATCGGGGTGACATCGGGACCGGCTCGTGCCTCGAGGGGCCCGCTCGGACGTACGGTCCGTGCGGTGTCCCCAAGCCCCTTCTTCTAGAAGGAATTCTTAGAAGATATTTGAGTAACAGTATTAGGGCCTGTGAAAACTGGGGATGAAGGGGTGTTTGCCCAGCACCGCCGGTGTGTCGACATGTGAGTCCACTGTGGAGTCCGGTGGATGGACGGGCGATCGAGTGTGGACAGACACGGGCGTGTGGATGATTTTGTCATTCATCCCGTGGTTTGCCCGCAGGTTGTGCACAGCCGTATCCACAGCGGTGGGCTGTGACTTGTGGTGCGCAAAGAGGCAGAAGTTGTTGCAAGATTTTTCGCCGGACGGCCCCGTGGAGACCACGATGTGAGACGGCGACGGCCCGCCGGCGGCAGGGTTGAACCCCGCGGGCCCGACGGCAGGGACAGACGTTGTGGGACAGCGCGCGATTCAGCGCTTGGCGCGCTGGCGGATCCGCGTGGTGAGTTCCTTCACGTGGTCGAAAACCTCGCGGCGCTCGGCCATCTCGCCACGGATCTTCTTCTCCGCATACATGACGGTGGTGTGATCACGGCCGAAGGCCTGGCCGATCTTGGGCAGGGACAGATCCGTGAGTTCACGGCACAGGTACATGGCGATCTGCCGGGACTGCGCCAATGCCCGGGTCTTGCCGGGGCCGCGCAATTCCTCCACCGTGGTCTCGAAGTACTCGGCGGTGGCGGCCATGATCGCCGCCGTGCTGATCTGCATGGTCGTGGCGTCGGCGATGAGATCGCGCAACACGACCTCGGCCAGAGCCTTGTCGATCCTGGTCTTGTTCAGCGAGGCGAACGCGGTGACCCGGATCAGCGCACCCTCGAGCTCGCGAATGTTGCGCTCGATGCTGCTGGCGATCAGCTCGAGCACGTCACCGGGTACATCGAGGCGATCCATCTGCGCCTTCTTACGCAGGATCGCGATGCGCGTCTCGAGCTCCGGCGGCTGCACGTCGGTGATCAGGCCCCACTCGAAGCGGGTTCGCAGTCGGTCCTCGAGGGTGGCCAGCTGCTTGGGCGGGCGGTCCGAGGAGATGACGATCTGCTTGTTGGCGTTGTGCAGGGTGTTGAAGGTATGGAAGAACTCCTCCTGGATACCTTCCTTGCCTTCGATGAACTGGATGTCGTCCACCAGCAAGATGTCGATGTCGCGGTAGCTCCGCTTGAACGACGCTTTACGGTCGTCGCGCAATGAGTTGATGAAGTCGTTCGTGAATTCCTCTGTGGAGACGTACTTCACGCGCATGCCGGGGAAGAGACGTTGCGCATAGTTCCCGGCCGCGTGCAGCAGATGCGTCTTGCCGAGACCGGACTCGCCCCAGATGAACAACGGGTTGTACGCCCGCGCGGGTGCCTCGGCGATGGCAAGGGTGGCGGCGTGGGCGAAGCGGTTCGAGGCCCCGATGACGAACGTGTCGAAGGTGTAGCGGCGGTTGAGGTTGACCGCGTTGTCGTCGCTGACGGTCGAGTCACGCTGCGGGCTGCTGAAGTAGGTCGGCCAGGTTTCCTCGGCACTGACCTTGGCTGCGCGGTCGTCGTCGATCTCGTCGGTGTCGGCGGCCGGCTCGGGAGACGTGGTGTCAGCGGTCTCGCCGGAATCGGCCGGCGTCTCGGCCGCGGAATCCTGGGGTTCCTCAGAGGGCGTGGCGATGCGCACGCCGAGCTCGACTCGCTGGCCCAGTTTGCGGCTCAGCGCGTTGATGATGGGCTCGCGGAGGTGACGTTCGATCTCGTTCTGGACGAACGTGGTGGGGACCGACAGCAGAGCAAACCCCTCGGCGATCACGAGTGGTTCCACCAGCTTGAGCCACGCCCTTTGCTGAGGGGTCAGCTGGGGTGCGGCGGTGTCACCTGAGATGCCCGATTCCGGGGCACGGTCACCGTTGAGTTCGGCGACGACGCTGTCCCAGACGGCGACGAATGGTGGGTCGGGGTCCGCTGTCAACGACCGTTTCCCCCTTTGAGGTGCATCAAGGTCGACCCGGTGACGACCAAAAAGAACGATGACGAACTGTCCACACATTTATCCACAGCTTGTGGAGAAAGGACAGTCGTCGTCGCTCTGTTGTCTCTGCGTGAGAGCGTCGTGGCCGGGTTCGTCACATACTGTGAGGCTTGCGGCGGAGCGACGCTCTCATCTTATTGTCCGGGGCCGATCCAGGCTCAGAACGGCATTGCCAGAAGCTAACAGTTTTCTCTCGATGTGCCAACAGTTCTGCAACATCGGATACCGGTGATTCCGGCGGTTCGGCGCAGGTTTGACCGAGGGAAATCTCATCAGTACCCTCGAGCAGTCGCCCGCACGTGGCGATACGGCTGCGCCCGGGAGGTTCCGGAGAACGCGCCGGTTAGTAAAGCACGACGGACGAGCTTAAACCGAGCTTGCACGGTGACCGTGTTCTTGGCGACATTTCGGTGTCGGTGAGAGCGGGCACCAAACGGAACAAGGAGAGATTGCCGTGGCCAAGGGCAAGCGGACCTACCAGCCCAACAACCGCCGCCGTGCGCGCGTGCATGGGTTCCGGCTGCGGATGCGCACCCGCGCCGGCCGCGCCATCGTCGCCAACCGTCGTAGCAAGGGCCGTCGCGCACTCACTGCGTGATACTGCGGCTCGCAGGCAGGATCTAGCGCGGTGCTTCCGGCTCGAAACCGGATGAGGCGGTCCGCGGAGTTCAGTGCCACCGTCAGTCGTGGCGTACGTGCGGTTCAACCAGACGTTGTCGTACACGCGCTACACGAGGGGACGGACGCTACCGGCCCGCGGGTCGGTCTCATCGTGTCCAAAGCCGTCGGGAACGCCGTGCAACGTCACCAGGTGTCCCGGCGGCTGCGTCATGTGGCCCGCACCGTGATACCCGAACTGGACGCCACCGACCTGGTGGTGATCCGGGCCCGCGCGGGCAGCAGCCACGTGCCGTCGTCGCGGTTGGAACAGCAGTTGCATCGCGCTCTCGAGCGCCTTGAGGCGCGGCGCAGGACGTCGCCATGATCCGCAGAGCGGGTGCCCGTGCTGCCCGCGGCGCGATCTTCCTGATTCAGCTCTACCGTCACACCATCTCTCCGCTGCGACTGCCGTCGTGTCGATTCATGCCGACCTGCAGCCAGTACGCGGTCGACGCCCTCACCGAATACGGCTTGGTTCGCGGTATGTGGTTGACGTTGATCCGACTGCTGAAATGCGGACCGTGGCACCCGGGCGGATGGGACCCCATCCCGGACCGGTGCCCGCACGATCATGAATCCTCCACGTCTGATGAGAGCGTGTCCGGCGAGATAGCCGCAGAAAACCTGGTCTGGGAAACCCCAGAGAACCGAGGGGAGAGCAAGTCGCGTGTTTAATTGGTTCAGCCTGGACATCATTTACTACCCGGTGTCGGCGATTATGTGGGTTTGGTACAAGGCGTTCGCCTTCCTGCTGGGCCCGTCGAACTTCTTCGCCTGGGCACTGTCGGTGATGTTCCTCGTCTTCAGCCTGCGCGCGATCCTCTACAAGCCCTTCGTCAAACAGATCCGCACCACGCGGCAGATGCAGGAATTGCAGCCGCAGATCAAGGCGCTGCAGAAGAAGTACGGCAAGGACCGCCAGCGGATGGCGCTGGAGATGCAGAAGCTGCAACGCGAGCACGGGTTCAACCCGATCCTGGGCTGCCTGCCGATGCTGGCGCAGGTGCCGGTTTTCCTGGGCTTGTTTCACGTTTTGCGGTCGTTCAACCGCACTCAGAGCGGAATCGGTCAGCTAGGACTGTCAGTCGAAGAGAACGCGTCACTGGGCAACTATGTGTTCAGCGCGACGGACGTCGGGCACTTCCTGGATGCGAACCTGTTCGGTGCCCCGCTCGGCGCGACCATGATTCAGCAACATGGCCTCGAGGCGTTCACCGAATTCAATCGATTGGCCGTGATCGCGGTCGGTGTGCCGATCATGATCCTGGCGGGCATCGCCACCCACTTCAACAGCCGGGCCTCGGTGGCGCGTCAGAGCGTGGAGGCTGCCTCCAACCCGCAGACCGCGATGATGAACAAGCTGGCGCTGTACGTGTTCCCCCTCGGCGTGGTTGTCGGTGGGCCGTTCCTGCCGCTGGCCGTGATCATGTACTGGCTCGCCAACAACATCTGGACTTACGGCCAGCAGCACTACGTGTTCGGGATGATCGAGAAGGAAGAAGAAGCCAAGAAGGCTGAGGCGCTCGAACGGCGATCTGCGAACGCGCCGGCCCCTGGGGTGAAGCCCAATCGGGCCCGTAAGGCCGACGCTGGGACACCGGCGGAGACCGGCGAGGCGACCGGTACCGAGGCGGCTGCTGACGCGGCGCAGACGGAGAACAAGAGCGATACGGCCAGTGGATCGGGAGGGCAGAGCGTGAGTCGCACACCCAAGCCCGGTGCACGCCCCAAGAAGCGGAAACGGTGACCAGTTCACACACTGGCTACAAGTAGGGAGAAGACCGATATGACGGACGCACAGACGACCGAGCCCGACGCCGAGTTGGATGAGGCCTTACAACCCGCGGCCAAGAGCGAGGACGACCAGGAGGAGCGACTGGTCGCCGAAGGCGAGATCGCCGGCGACTACCTCGAGGAGCTGCTCGATCTGCTGGACTTCGACGGCGACATCGATCTCGATGTCGAGGGGGACCGTGCCGTGGTGAGCATTGACGGCGGGGGCGATCTGAGCAAGCTGGTCGGACGCAAGGGCGAGGTGCTCGATGCGCTTCAGGAATTGACCCGACTGGCCGTGCACCAGAAGACCGGTGAGCGCAGCCGGCTGATGCTGGACATCGCCCGGTGGCGCCGTCGCCGTCGCGATGAGCTCGCGGCACTGGGCGATAAGGTGGCCCGTCGTGTGCTCGAGTCGGGCGAACGTGAAGAGTTGGCTCCGATGACACCGTTCGAGCGCAAGATCGTTCACGATGCGGTTGCGGCTGTCGATGGCGTTCGCAGCGAGAGCGAGGGCGTGGAGCCGTCGCGCCGCGTCGTTGTTCTGCTGGGCTGAGTACTAGTTACAAAGGTGTAGTTCGTTTGCGGCGACGGTGCCGTAGGGAGTGCGGAGGATGTTTCACGTGAAACATGGACCGGTCCCCGCGGCACCGGACGCCGCGGCGGGGGTCTTCGGGGATCGCCTGGAGACCGCCGAAAGGTACGCGGCGATTCTGGCCGGTGCCGGTGTCGAGTGGGGTCTGATCGGTCCGCGAGAAATGGATCGGCTCTGGGATCGACACATTCTCAATAGCTCGGCTCTCGGAGAGCTCCTGGCTCCCGATGAGCGCGTCGCCGATATCGGTAGCGGCGCCGGCCTCCCGGGTATCCCGTTGGCAATGGCGCGCCCGGACGTCCACGTCACGTTGATCGAGCCCCTCCTGCGTCGCAGCGAGTTCTTGCGCGAGGCGGTCGAAGAGTTGGGCCTCGAGGTGACAGTGGTACGTGGTCGGGCAGAAGACGCTGAGGTTCGTAAATCCGTCGGCGAGATGGATGTGGTGACTTCGCGCGCGGTGGCCTCGTTGGACAAGTTGACGCGGTGGAGCATGCCGCTGCTTCGCGTGGACGGACGGATGCTCGCCCTCAAGGGCGAGCGAGCCGAGGCTGAGATCGATGAGCATCGGCGTGTGATGGCTTCCCTGGGTGCGGTCGATGCCAGGGTGGTGAAATGTGGCGTGAACTATTTGAACCCGCCCGTAACCGTCGTCGCCGTGCGGCGCGTGGCGGTAAGACCGGGCAACCGGTCAACGGGCAGAGCCTCCGGGTCGCGGGGGAGATCGGGCAGGAGATGAGGATGGGTTCTGATCGGCAGGCAACCGCTGGCGCGGATGCTACGCCCGCCGTTTCACGTGAAACGGTTTCACGTGAAACATGGAACAACGGGGACGGGACCGCGTGGGCCGCGGACGCCAGCATGGACACCCCGATTGCCGCAGAGGCAGAGCAGGCGACGCGGGTACTGCATACCTCGCACGGGCAGCTGCCCCGGCCGTCGCGCCAACGCGTATTCACGATCGCCAACCAGAAGGGCGGCGTGGGCAAGACAACCACCGCGGTGAACGTCGCGGCCGCGCTCGCGCTACAGGGGTTGCGGACGTTGGTGATCGACCTCGATCCGCAGGGCAATGCCAGCACCGCGCTCGGCATCGAGCACCGTCCCGGGACGGCGTCCTCATACGAGGTTCTGCTCGGCGACATCCCGGTGGAGGAGGCGCTGCAGCAGAGTCCGCACAGCGACCGGTTGTTCTGCATTCCCGCGACCATCGATCTGGCCGGCGCCGAGATCGAGTTGGTCAGCATGGTGGCCCGTGAAGGACGGTTGCGGGGAGCGCTGGCCGCTCTGGCCAACCACAACTTCGACTACGTGTTCATCGACTGCCCGCCGTCGCTCGGGTTGCTCACCATCAATGCGTTGGTGGCCGCTCCCGAGGTGCTGATCCCGATCCAGTGCGAGTACTACGCGCTGGAGGGGGTGGGTCAGCTGCTGCGCAACATCGAGATGGTGAAGGCACATCTGAACCCCGAGCTGTCGGTGTCCACCGTGATACTGACGATGTATGACGGACGGACCAAGCTGGCGGATCAAGTTGCCGAAGATGTGCGGGAGCACTTCGGGGACAAGGTCTTGCGCACGGTCATCCCGCGGAGCGTCAAGGTGTCGGAAGCCCCGGGCTATGGGATGACGATCCTTGATTACGATCCGGGATCTCGCGGTGCGTTGAGCTATCTCGACGCCAGCCGTGAGATCGCAGAGCGCGGGGCCCCGCCCCGCGGGCAGTAACACGTGCATTAGACGCCAGTAACCAAGCAGCAGCAGACAAACAGCGGACGGTAGCGATGAGCAGGAGACGACCATGAATCAGCCGGCACGGAAGCGGAGTGGCCTGGGCAGGGGACTGGCAGCCCTCATTCCGACCGGTCCCGCTGAGGACGGCACCGATGCTCTGAGCCCGCGGATCGGCGCGAATGCGGCCGATGTTCTGCTCGGCCCGTCGGCGACCCCGGGTGACGGGGGAACACCGGTCTCGGTCACGACACCCCCCGAACCTGACGGGGAGGGCCCGGTACTTGCCGGCGATGTCGGTGCCACCTACCGCGAGATCGATCCCAGCCTGATCCAGCCGAATCCGCGTCAGCCCCGCCAGGTGTTCGACGAAGAGGCGCTGAACGAGTTGGTGCACTCCATCCGCGAGTTCGGATTGATGCAACCGATCGTGGTCCGCGCGGTCGAGGAGAACGGTGAATCCCGTTACCAGTTGGTCATGGGGGAGCGGCGCTGGCGGGCCGCCCAGCAGGCCGGGCTGGATGCCATCCCGGCGATCGTCCGGGAGACCGGCGACGACAGCATGCTGCGTGACGCGCTGCTGGAGAATATCCACCGCGTACAGCTCAACCCGTTGGAAGAGGCGGCGGCCTACCAACAGCTACTCGACGAGTTCGAAGTCACCCACGATGAACTGGCCGCCCGGATCGGACGCTCCCGGCCCCTGATCTCCAACATGATCCGCCTGCTGCGCCTGCCGATCGCCGTCCAGCGTCGAGTGGCAGCCGGCGTGCTTTCGGCGGGGCACGCGCGGGCCCTGCTCTCTCTGGAAGGGGGAGCGGAGAAGCAGGAGGAGCTGGCCGCCCGGATCGTCGCCGAAGGCATGTCGGTGCGGGCCACCGAGGAGGCCGTCACACTGGCCAACCGTGAGGGCAATAGCGCGCCGCCGGCGCCCCGGCGCAAGCCGATCCAGATGCCCGGCCTCCAGGACGTTGCTGAACGGCTCTCGTCAACGTTCGACACCAAGGTGACGGTGAGTCTCGGCAAACGAAAAGGCAAGATCGTGGTCGAGTTCGGCTCGGTCGACGATCTACAGCGAATCGTCGAGCTCATGAGCGCAGAAGAGCACTGAAAACCCACGACCAAGGACACCAGGTTGTTCCGTCACTGTGACACAACAGTGACCAACGCCCGCAGTCGTGAGCACCACACAACGCAAAGCAATTGTGCGACATAGCATTTCACTTTGAAGGCGGGGCTCGATGACATTTTCAGGGCGCAGTGGGCTGACTCCGGTGGACTCTCCTATTCTTGAAGGGCAGCCACGCACACAGTGTGAAAGCCAGGGACCTCAGTGACAGCACGAATCACGCCGCTTCGGCTCGAAGGCTTCGAGCAGCTGCCCAAGCACGCGCGGCGATGTGTGTTCTGGGAAGTAGACCCGTCGACGGTGGGTGACGACCACCTGACAGATCCCGAGTTCGAGAAAGAAGCCTGGCTCTCGATGGTGATGCTCGAGTGGGGGTCGTGCGGTCAGCTCGCCGTCACGGCTCGCGCGGACCATCCGGAAGATGACCCGGCAGACCGGAGAGGCTCCGGCCCCGATGTCGAGATCGACCTGACGACTCGCGCCGGTGTGGCCAACTTGGGGGTACCGGCGCCGGAGAGCGACTGGACTGTGCCCGACATCGTCGACGACCCTTGTCTGGGTTTCGCCTTCTATGCGCCACCGGGGGCGGTGCCACGAGCCCGACTGTTTCCCACCGCGCCGGTGAGCGCTGACGCGATTCTGTTGACCGCGGTAGGTGTGGAGTGCGCCGACGATCGCGAGTTGCTGTCGCAGAGTCTGCTTGCCGCAGTGGTCAACGATCTGGTGCGGCGTGGAGTTCGGGCATTGGAAGCCTTTGGCTACACCGCGGCCGTGACCGAGATGTCCGAGGCCGGCAAGCTTCCCGCCGAGCTGTCGCCGGTGGTGGCGGTGCTGGGGGACTGCTCCGTCGAGGAGTGCATGCTGACATCCGACTTTCTCGAAGACGTCGGCTTCACGGTGGTCGCGCCGCACCCGTACTTCCCACGGCTACGTCTGGAACTCGACAAGGGACTCGGCTGGAAGGCCGAAGTCGAGGCGGCGCTTGAGCGTCTGCTGGAGAACGCGCGGATCGAGATTCCGATCGGGGCCGGCATGTCGTCATCCGGGTTCGGAGCCAAAGGCATTGCGCCACAGTAGGAACCCGAACAGCTGACGGTCCGCCTGTAGGGCGGTACACCAACGGTGAAGCCAAGGGTGCGCAGATCAAAGTCGCTTCGATACGGGTGATCGCCAAGGAAGCCGGGACCAGCCTGGCCGGCCTGACGGACCACTTCCCGAGTCGTGGCACGTTGCTCACTGAGTTGCAGCGCGATGGCGACCAACTGCGCGCCACTGGATCCGGACGGACCACATGCCGAGCGACGGTGGACGTCACATGACGAAACGACTGCCGGGTCCCCGGTGCTCCCGCGCTCAAGCTGAACCGGCGCTCACGCGCTCAAGCTGAACCGGCGCTCACGCGCCGCGGCTCGCCTGTTCCACCGAAAGCTCATGCGCCAACAACTCGGCAAAAGTGAAAGTTCCTGTCGGACGGTCGTTCTTGCCCAGGAGATAGAGGCGTTTGACGGCAGCCAGGATGCCTTCGGCGATTGCGTCACGGGTCTGCGTGGACAGCAGCAGGCCACGGTCGTGGGGATTGGTGATGTATCCGATGTCGACCTGGACGGTGGGCATCCGGGTCAGACGCAGCAGGTCCCAAGTTCGGCCGTGAGACCGGCAATCGCGTAACCCGGTGCGGGCCACAACTTCTCGTTGAATGAAGTCGGCGAGGTTGCGGCCGATGGTGGATACCGAACCGTGTGAATTGCCGAAGTGGAATGAGGCCACACCGTTGGCGGAAGGGGAGCGTTGGCTCTCACACCGCAGGCTGATCATCAGGTCGGCGCCAACCCGGTTGGCGGTGGCGGCACGTTCGGGGTCCATCGGGCTGCGGTTGGCCGGCCGTGAGATGAACGTCTCCATGCCGATCGCGGTCATCCGGCCTTCCAGCCGACTTGCCAAGTCCCACAAGATGTCCGCTTCGCTGATCGGTCCGTCGGGCCCGTGCATGATCATGCCGTGGTCTGCTCCGCCGCGGCCCGGATCGATGATGACGTGTTTACCCGACAGCTGCGGCCCGGAGCGGCGTACCAGCTCCTCTTCGCGGATCGCATGTGGCGACCCGCCGGTCACCCGCGAACCCAGGAAGTACAGCGAGCGCAACGTTTCCGGCCCGCAGATACCGTCGGGGTACAGCCCGTACTCCCGTTGATACGAGGACAACGCATTGTGGGTCTGCAGACCAAAGTGGCCGTCCACCATGCCGGTATAGAAACCGAGGTCCTGCAAGCGGGCCTGCAGGGTGGCCACGTCGTCGCCGTACATGGGCGCGCCGAACTGGTGGGTCAGCGTGCGGGCACCGAGCCGGTAGGAGGCTTCGCGCAGGGCGCGATAGGTGGCCTCCCCGACGATTCCGTCGACCAACAGGCCGCGGTGCTGCTGAAATGCCCGAACGGCGCGGTCGAGCTCGTCGTCGAATGCGTCGAGCGCAACATGTCTACCGGTGCTCAGGTCGGCGTCAGGATTGTCGATCAGACCCAACGCCGCCAGCGCTGCCCGGATCTCGGTGACTGCTCCGCCACGGTCACCGCGACGCAGACTCGACATTCGGCCCCTCCATGCTGGTCTCCGGCCGTCTGCCGGACTAGCTAGCCAGCATTGTCTCAGACTTCGGCCACATACCGGAAAACGCCAGGCGTATCCGGGGTGTGCGTGAGGTCAGAGTGCGTCGGCGATTTCCCGCAGCAGCGCGGCCTTGCCCTTGGCACCGACGATGCGCTTGACCGGCTCGCCGTCCTTGAACAGGATCAGCGTGGGGATCGACACCACCTGAAAGTCGCGGGCGGTGGCCGGGTTCGCGTCGACGTCGATCTTGGCGACCCGCAACTCACCGGCCTTCTCGCCGGCGATCTCCTCGAGCACCGGGGCGACCATCTTGCACGGACCGCACCAGGTGGCCCAGAAATCCACCAGTACCGGCGTGCTGCTGGTCAGGACATCGGTGGAGAACGAATCGTCGGTGACGGTTACTGTCGCGCTGTCCGCACTCATGGAACTCTCCTGTCGGGTCGAAATCTATTGGGGGTCAGTCGTTGTCGGCGAGCCAGCGCTCGGTGTCGATCGCCGCCGAACAGCCGCTGCCCGCAGCGGTGATGGCCTGGCGGTAGGTGTGGTCGACAAGGTCGCCCGCGGCGAACACGCCGTCGAGTGTGGTTGCGGTGGTACGGCCTTTGACCTGCACGTAGCCTTCGTCATCGAGATCGATCTGCCCGCGCACCAGTTCCGAACGTGGATCGTGACCGATGGCCACGAACACGCCGGTGACCTCGAGCTTGGACTCCTCGCCGGTGACGGTGTCACGCAGCCGAACTCCGGTCACCTTCGGATCGCCCTCGATCTGGGTGATCTCGGTGTTGGTGAGGAAGGTGATCTTCTCGTTGGCGCGGGCCCGCTCCAGCATGATCCTGGAGGCCCGGAACTCGTCGCGGCGGTGGATCAGTGTCACCGATCGGGCGAAGCGAGTGAGGAACGTCGCCTCTTCCATCGCAGAATCGCCGCCACCGACGACGATGATGTCCTCGTCGCGGAAGAAGAATCCGTCGCAGGTGGCGCAGGTGCTCACGCCCATACCGGTCAAGGCCTCTTCGCCGGGGACACCGAGGTGTCGCGCCGCGGCACCCATCGCCAAGATCACCGACCGGGCCTGGTGGGTCTCGTCGCCGACAGTGACGGACTTCACCGGACCGGTGAGGTCGACGGCGTCGACGTCCTCCATGCGCAGGTCGGCACCGAAGCGCAGGGCCTGTTCCCGCATCTCATCCATCAGTTCGGGACCGGTGATGCCTTCGCGGAATCCCGGGTAGTTCTCCACCTCGGTGGTGGTCATCAATGCGCCACCGAACTGGGAGCCCTCGAACACCAGCGGCTTGAGCTGGGCGCGGGCAGCGTAGATCGCTGCGGTGTATCCGGCGGGGCCGGAACCGATGATGATGACGTCGTGAACCGTCGCTGAGTTGGACATGTAAGCCTTTCTGCCGTACTCGGCACGGGTTGCAACGTCAGCCTAGGCCGGATGTGTTCCCAGGTGAGTTCGTAGGACAGACTACGGACGTTTCACCGGGCGTTTCACCACGGTCTGGGCCAGGGGGCCGGTGTGGCCGGCGGCGCAGTCCGAGGGCAGCACCACGGCGACGACGGATTCGGGCGGATCGGGCGGATTCGGGGGTACGACCACCAGCACCCCGGGCTGACCGGCGGCCTCGATCGGCTCGGCGCCCAGAATCGCGATTCCGGTCGGATACCCCAGTGCAGTGAGGCAGGCGGTGCGGCGCTTTGCGTCGGTCAGCGGTCCCAGGTCGGGCGGTTTCGACAGCAGGCTCAGGATCTGGGTTTCGGACAGGCCGACCCCGGAACGCGGCGGTGACACCGTGATCTGGCCGAGGCTGACCCGTGTCGAGGCCACCTCATCCGCCGGGTGCAGCAGTACGGCCACGCCCAGCACCGCGGCCGCTGTCGCCGCGGTAACACCGGCGACAGCGGCGAGTGACTTCCAGCGTCGTGCTGGTGGAGCCGGTGCCGGTTCAGCCCGCAGCACTTCGGACAGTCGAGCGCTGACCTCGGCGGGCACCGGGGGAGCCGACTGTGAATCCGCCCCCAGCTCGCGCAGGTCGCGGCGCACCCGATCGAGGGCGGCGAGGGTGCTCCTGGCTTGGGGGCCGGCCACCGGGTCGGTGCGCACGCGCCGACGGACATCCGCGGCGGTGGCGTCGTCGAGCAGCCCGGCCTGCAGGTCGGCCAGCAGGTCAGCAGGAATCGGGCCGTCCGACGGCACTCGGGGCGTGCTGCCGTTCATCGGATTCAAAATACTGGAGCAGCCGCGCCAACTTGTGCCTGGCGCGGGCGCAGCGGCTCTTCACGGTGCCCTCGGCCACCCCGAGCAACTTCGCCGTCTCGGCCACCGAATAGCCCTGCATGTCGACGGCCACCACGGCGGCGCGCTGCTCGACCGGCAGCTGCATGAGGGCCCGCTCCACCACGATCGCGGTGGCCACCCGTGGTGCCGGGTCACCGGCCGGGTCGTGTAGGTGCAGCAGGTGGCTGGACTCGTACTGCGACGCTGCCGGCTGGGTACGCGACCGGCGCACCCGGTCCAGGCAGGCGTTGACCACGATCCGGTACAGCCAGCTGCTGACCGCAGAGTCGTGGCGGAACGACGCGGCGGTGCGGTGAGCGGACAGCAGGGCCTCTTGCACCGCGTCGTCGGCGTCTTCGTGATGGCGGCTGGTCAGAAAGGCCAGGCGGCGCAACTGCCGGTGGTGTCGGTGGACGAGCTCCTCGAACGCGTAGCGATCCCCGGCGACGTGGGCGGCGAGCAGCTCGGCGTCAGAACGTGTGGCGGTGTCGTGCCCCCGCGGCTGCCCTGTGGCCGGCTTGCCGGCTCCCCCGAACCTTCCCACACGCTGAACTTAAACGCTGTCGGGCCGCGGCCTGGACACTTGTTTGCCCGACCCGATATAACGCCTGTTCAGGGAGCTGAATTGGCTGGGGATGGCGGGTCAGGACGCCGCTTTGAGGGTGATCTCGGAGATGTCGGTACGGCTCTTGCCGTCCACGGTGCCCAGCGTCGAGATCCAGACCAGCACGTAGGAGGTCGACGATTCCTTGTTCACCGAGATGGTGTTGGAGCCGGGCTTCAGCGGGGTCGACGGGGTCAGCTCGGTGGTGTCCGAGAGTGACGACGGGTTGGCGGACTGGGACGAGCGGATCTGCACCGAGGTGCCGGTGCTCGTCACGTTGAGGGTTACCGAGCCGATCACGGTCGGCTGCGGCAACTGCAGCATCAGGCCGACACCGTTCTTGAACCCGGGGAACGGAGCCGGATCCGAGTAGGTGTCGGTGGACCACGCGGTGCTGGAGTCACCGTCGATGGCCTGCCCCGCCGTGGATGGTGAGTCGGCTTCGCCCTCAGGTGAGAACACCGTGGCGCGAACGGGTTTCACCGTGCTGCCGCTGGCCGCGGTGGAATCGTCCGTGGTTTCCTCACTGCTCGCCGATGGCGCGTTGAGGCCGAGCTCATCGCGGTTCAGCCCGCCCCCGACATCGCCGAAGATGCTGTTGAGCACCGAAGCCAATACCAGCAGTGCGACCAGGATGATGCCGGCGCCCACGCTGATGCCGATGATCAGGCCCTTACGGCGCCGCGCCTCGGCAGCCTCGTGCTCCTCGGGCGTCTCGTGTGCCCGGACCGGGGCGGCCGGCGCGGGGGTCTCTTCCACCGACCCCAGCAGCTCGGTCCGGTCGGCGATCGCGGTGGCCTGTTGCAGCAGATTCAAAAGCGTTGGTGCACTGCGGATTCCACCACCGGGCTGGACGGCGCGAGCGGCTGCCGCCGAGATCTGGAACGGGATCTCGCGATCGATGGCGCGCGGCTCGACCGGCTGGCCGGCTTGGTCCAGTGCAGCCGGTTCCAGCCCGCTGCGGGCGCCCGATTCCGGCAGTGGCCAGCGGTTGACCAGCAGTGCGTAGAGCGCGGCTCCGATACCGCGGATGTCGTCGTCAGGGGTGGCGTCGGGCATGGTGGCCGGGAAGGCCAGTGCCACATCGCCTTCGATGCTGACGCGCACCCGGCCCGGGTGGTCGATCGACAGGGCGACGCCGGCGCGATGGGCGGCCTCGGCCGCCGCGGCCAGCGACTGGATGGCCCGGGCGCCACCGATCGGGGACGGCGAGGTATCGGCCACCTCGGCCAGCGAGCCGCCACGAATCCACTCCGAGACGATCAGCCCGCCGGATCCGCTGTGGGCCACGTCGAGCACCCGAGCGATCCCGGGAACGTCGATACGGCTGAGTTTGAGGGTGCGCGAAAGGATTTCCTGAACCTTGGCATCCGGCAGGGTCGAGTCCGGGTCGACGAATGTCAACGCCACCTGGCGATCCAGCGCGGTGTCCAGCGCCTGCCAGAACTGCAGGTGCGGGGGACCGCCGTGGAACACCAGCAACCGGTAGCGGCCATCGGCGATGGTGGCCCCCGGGATCAGGTGCACGTCGTCATCTGCCGAATCGAGTCCGGCATCGTTGGGCGGGGCGAACGAGATCGGCTCACGGGTCGGGTCACCGCCGAAATCGGTGAGCGGGCGCGTCGCTCCGTTGGTGTGGCCACCGGCCGCGTCATCGGACGTGTCACCCGTGTCTGGTGGGGTGCTGTCTTTCGGGCCGTCGGGGGCCACGTCCGGCTGGAACTCGTCGGCGGCCGAACGCGGCAACTTCGTCGTCTCGGTTGTCATCCCGGAACTCGAGGCGGTGTTCGCTGCCGGGCCGTCCGTAGATTCGTCGGTCACCGGTGATCCTTTCCACATCCCCGCCCCGGCAACACCTGCCGGAGTCCCGCCTCCGGCGGCTGCCGGGCTTGGCGGCCACCCGCTGGGAGAAGAATTCCTCTGATCAGGGTACGTGACTGGCGATGCGGGGTGCGGTCTGACGGGCGGCGCGATTGTTTGCGCGGCTACCTGTCCTGCCCCCGGACTCGGCGCGACACGCCCTCGCCCGAGCCGGCGTCGGATCATGTCCAACGCCGAGTGAGCCTCGGGCACGCGGGCCGCGAGCATCACGCCGGCGATGATCGGGACCATGATGAGCCCCAGTGTGATCAGGCGCAGCATCGATCCGGCGGCGCCGCCGGCCGTGGTCAGCGACTCCAGCCCCAGCAGCTGGTCGACGGTGTGCGCCACCAGGCTCGCGATCAATGACGCCGCGACCGTCACCAGGATCGTGCGGATCACCGCGGGACGCAGCAATTGTCCGCCGCCCGGCCGCAGGTTGGCTTTCAGCAGTAGGTAGCCCGCGATCGCTCCGGCCACGTATCCCAAGCCGTTGGCCAGGCCGAGGTACCCGGCCACCATGCTGGGGTCGTCGGTGACGTGCGGCGCGGCGATCGAACCGATGATCTTGACGACGGCGATGACCACGACGATCACGATGGGAGTCCACGGTCGCTCCCGCGCGTAGAGCACCCGCAGCTGCAGGAGTACCAGCGCGTAGGGGATGAGGGTGAACGAGGACAGGGTGATCGCCATGCCGAGGTAACCGGCGTCGGAGGCGCTGAACCTGCCGTAGGCGAACAGGGCGCTGCCGATCGCCGGCCCGCCGACGGTCATCATCGCCACGATCGGGATCAGCGTCACCATGGTCAATCGGGTGGCCAGGGAGAAATCGTCGAGGACGGCAGGGATGTCGTTCGCCGCGGCGTTGCGGCTCAGGCGCGGCATCACCACCGTGAGCACCGTGACGCCGATCATCCCGAACGGCAACATCAGGACCAGCCAGGTGTAGTTGTAGATGGCCGGCCCGGAAGCGGCCGCGCTGCTCGCGATCCGGTTGCCGACGATGAACCCGATCTGGTTGATCAGCACGTACAGCACCATCGCCGCGGCCATGCCGCCGAACTTCTTGAGCCGGTCGTCGATACCCCACAGCGGCCGCAGGCTGACCCGCTCGGTCCGGATGGCCACAAACAGCACCATGGCCTGGGCCACGACGCCGAGGGTGGTGCCGATACCGAGCACCAGCAGTTTGGCCGTGCCCATCTGAACCGGGTTCTCCGACAGCGCGCCGGGCACCAGGACGAACAGGCCCAGCGTCAGGATGGCGATGACGTTGTTGACGACCGGCGCCCAGGCCGGCGGGCCGAAGATGTTGCGGGTGTTGAGGATCGCGCCGTACACCGACGTCAGGCCGTAGAACAACACCTGTGGCAGCAGCAGGTAGGCGAATGAGGTGGTCAGCGGGGTGTCGACCTCGGGGTGGCTGCCCAGCATGAGCTTCACCAGCAACGGGGCACACAGCACCGAGAGCACCGTGGTGACCAGCAGCAGCGTCGTGGCCAGGGTCACCAGCCGACGGATGAAGGCCCGCCCGCCGTCGGGATCATCGCGTTCGGCGCGGACCAATACCGGCACGAAGATCGCGGTGAAGGTGGCTTCCAAGACGAGTGCAGCCACCATGTTGGGCAGCTGGTTGGCCACCGAGAACGAGCTGGTCAGCGGCCCGCCGAGGAGTGCCATGAGCAGTACGAACCGCAAGAATCCGGTAATGCGTGAGATCAGCGTGGCGAACGCCATGCCCCACGAGCGCGACACCACCGCTGCATCGGACAGCTCGGCGCGCCCGGCCGGCTGCGCCGGTGCTTTCGGGGGTCGGGTCGGGTTGTGGTCGGGCACGGTCATCAGGGTCGGTCCGGACTGGATTCAGAGCTCGGCGCGGCGGCGGGCTCGGCGCGGTCTTCGGTGCCGGGCTCGGCGTTGAACGCCATGGCGACATCGAGCGGGTCGGGGTGTTCGCCCGGGGGGATGAGGTCGGCGCGGTCGGGCTGACCGCGGAAGCGGTGCCACAACCGGCGCCCGGCGAGTGCCACCAGCACCGCCCCGGCCGACAGGGTGATGAAGAACAGCACCTTGCCGTAGGCGTTGGAGTGCACCGACAACCGCACCGGTTCGCCGAGGGTGAGGCCCTCGGTGGTCTGCAGGCTGACATCGACGGCCACCCGCTGGGTGAAGTGCACTTCGATGGGCACCCGCAGCGGCAGATAGCCGGGTGGCAGCTCGATCTCGCCCATGTCGGTGACGGTCATGCCCGGCGGCGCGTCCACGTGCAGCCGGACCCGTACGGGTACCGGCAGGTCGTTGCGCAGGGCCAGCGGGAGCGGGCTGCGTTCGGTGGCCAGCGTGTACGCCCCGCCCGGGTTGACGATCGTCACCGCCCTGAACATGTCGTTCACGCTGCGGCTGACCGCTTGCAACCGCTGCTCGGCCAAACCTTCGCGGGCCTCTGGCGGCACGGATTGGCTGAGCGCGCGCAGCGTGTCTTCCCGTAGCGGCGCGGTGTACTGCATGCCGGTCAGGCCGGTGCGCTCGTCGGTGGTCAGCGCGGCGGTCAGGCCCCAGAGCCGGCCGACCACCGCGGCGATACCGCTGTCGATGTTCTGGTCGACGTTGCCGCGCGGGTCGCCCAGGGTGTCCGGTGGCGGCGGGGCCACGGGTTCGGGCGGCAGGGCGCTGCTCTCGGCGATCACCGCGGGCAGCGGGCGCGGCACGGCCAGGCCGGCATGGATCGTGGTGGCCACCGACGTCAGGATGGCCTGCGCGTCGTTGGCGTCCAGCGACCACACCAGCGGTGGCATCAGGATCTGGGTCCGCGGCTCCTCGGTGGGGGTGAGCCCGCGCCACAGCAGCGCACCCAGCGCGTCCTGGCGCCGTGCGGTCTGCGAGTCGTGGCGTACCGGGATCTGCAGTGACGGGTCCAGGTAGGACGGTGCCACCGGATCGGTGCCCGCACCGGCCAGTGCGGCCCCGACGGCCGGGTCGAATCCGGCGGCCACGACTTCCGGCCGGTACCGCAGAGGCGTGATGTCGGCGGTCTCGGGAGCCCCGGTCTCGGAGTCCTGAGCGGTGATGTGCGCGGCCGAGATGCTGACCGTCTGCCCCTGGGCCGCCAGCAGGTCCAGGGCGGGCCGGGTGAGCGGACCGTCGCCCAGGATGCTGGCTCCTCGGACCGAGGTGATGCCCAGAATCTGGTCGACGATGTCGCCGGCGCCGTTGGTGGCGATCGCACTCAGGCCCGGATCACCGACCCGCTGCAGGGCGGCCAGGTCGGCTTGCGCGTAGTTGGTGGGTGCCACGCAGAGCCGCGTGGCCAGGGCACGCAGTCGGTTCAGCCAGGCGATCGCGGCTTCCTGCCCGGTGCCGGGGCGCGTCGGGGTGGCGGCCCCGGCGTCGGGACCGTCGTTGACGACGTAGCCGCCGGTCATCGCATTGACTGTGACCAGCAGGTCGGGGTCGACGGCAAGGCACAGGGTGGCGCGCATCTGGCCGCCGGAGTCGACGGTCGGGCCGGTGGCGAAATCAGCCGCCGAAAGCAAGGTGTCGAGCCGCCCGCCGGGAGCCAGCGAGGCGGCCAGGCTGTCGTCGACCAGACGCACGGGCGTCGTCCCGCCGGGCGCCCCCGGGGCCAGCCGAGGGCGGTCGGCCAGGGGCCAGAGCATGGTCATGCGCACCGGCTGCGATGTGTCCGGCGGCACCACCGAACTGAGTGTCTCCGCCGCCGACATCGAGTCGGGTGCCTCGCCTGCGGGCCGGTCGGGAGGCACGCCGAGCACGGGCAGCAGGAAGCGGGAGTCGTCCAGTTTGGCCGGCGTACCGTAGTCCGGTGTCCCGTTGACGTTGATCAGCACGGGGTAGACGCCGGGTTCGGTGATGTGCAGTGATCCGGAACCGTCGGTGCGCAGGGGATAGGTCAGGTTGAATCCGACCGACTGGCCCCGTTCCAGCTCCGGGGCCAGCGTGACGAAGTCGGCCACCGGCTCGAAGCGGGCGACGTCCCCGGTGAGGTCGGTACGCAGCTGGCTCGACGAGGTCACGGCGTTGGCGTGTTCCATCCGGATGTCCACGTCGCGTACCGGGCGGTCGCCGACGTTGAGCACGGATCCACTGACGGTCAGCGTCGACTCACTGGTGGTGGTGACGACGTCCGGGGTGACGCGGTCGATCCGGATCTGCAGGAACGGCAGCTCGCCGGGTTCGCTCGCTTCGGCTTGGGGCAGAAGCACGGGCAGCGCCGCGGTGGACCACACCGAGCACAGCAACACCACCGCCACAAGCACCACTGTGTGCGCGAGGAGGGAGACCCCTCGGCGCACCGCCGGGGCGGCGGTCACGGTCCCTGTCCGCATCCGTTCGTGCGCCGGCGGGGCTGGGGTTGCGCAGGGTCGTCGCGGCGGTGATTGCGGGCGTGTGAGTGGGTCTGCGGACGGCGCCGAGGCGCGCTGCGGGGCAGCGGCGGCAGGGAGCCCGGACCGTCGGTGTGCAGTTTGTCGATGAGTTCGCCGGCCACTTCGGCGAGCTTGCGCTCGTCGGCGTAGGCCAGCCGGGAGGGCAGATCCCGCAGCGGGACCCAGGCGACCTCGGTCACCTCGACGTCGTCGTCGGACAGTTCTCCGCCCTGAAAGCGGAGCAGGTAGTGGTGCACGGTCTTGTGCACCCGCCGGCCCTCGGTGACGAACCAGTAGTCGATGCTGCCGAGCGCGGCCAGCACGTCACCGCGGATGCCGGTTTCCTCGGCGACTTCGCGGATCGCGGTCTGCTCGGCCGTCTCGCCGAGTTCGATGTGACCCTTGGGCAGCGACCACAGCATCCGTCCGCGCCGGTCGACCCGACCGATCAATGCTGCCACCTGCGTGTCCTTGGGGCCGTCGATGCCGTCGATGACCAAACCTCCGGCCGAGGTCTCGTGTACGGTCCGCAGCCGCTCCGGGGGTCGACGCGGTCGCGACTTGTGTTGCTTGGACTGGTCACGAGGGGTTGGGGTGGGAGTCGTGGAGCCGGCAGTCGCTTCGCTGGGTGCGGCGGCTTCATTGCCCTGATCACCGGCCGGCGGCCCCGCCGCCCTTTGTGCACGACGACGGCCACGACGCCGACTGCGGCGCCGTCGTGGTTTGGCCTGTTCGCCGTCCGACACCCAAGCGATAGTAGCTGCCGCGGGGTGGCCCTCCTGCCACACTCGCCGGTTGTGACCACACTGCGAGCATTAGGCTCATCGAACGTGTCCGACGCTGTTGTTACTGATGCCGAATTGTTGGCGGGCGCCCTGGTCTCGTTGAAGGAGCGCGCCGAGGTGCTGCACGGGCTCGGTGCGGTGTTCGCTGCGGCGGGTCATGAGCTGTATCTGGTCGGTGGCAGTGTGCGTGACGCCCTGCTGGGCCGGCTGACCGCGCACAGTGATCTCGACTTCACCACCGATGCCCGGCCCGAGCAGATGGTGAAATTCCTGCGGCCGTGGGCCGACGCGCTGTGGGACACCGGGATCGAGTTCGGCACCGTCGGTGTCGGCAAGGGTGAGCACCGGCTTGAGATCACCACGTTCCGCGCCGACAGCTACGACCAGGTGTCACGGAATCCGACCGTCGAGTTCGGCGACAACCTCGATGACGATCTGGTGCGCCGCGATTTCACGGTGAACGCGATGGCGGTCCGGATCACCCCGGACCAGCCGGGCGGAATCGGCGAATTCATCGATCCCCTGGGCGGTTTGGCGGCCATCCAGGCCAAGCTCCTCGACACTCCGTCTGCGCCGCAGGTGTCTTTCGGCGATGATCCGCTGCGGATGTTGCGTGCGGTCAGGTTTGTCTCGCAGCTCGGGTTCGAGGTGGCGCCGCGGGTTCTTGAGGCACTGCTGGAGATGGCTCCGCAGTTGGGGCGGATCACCGTCGAGCGGGTCGCCGCCGAGCTGGACAAGATGCTGCTGGGTAAGGATCCCGTTGCCGGGGTCGATCTGATGGTTCAGACCGGGTTGGGCGATGTGGTGCTGCCCGAGGTCGGTGAGATGCGGATGGCCATCGACGAACACCACCAGCACAAGGACGTCTATTGGCATTCGCTGACGGTGCTGCGTCAGGCTGTCGATCTCGAGGACGAGGGTCCGGACCTGGTGTTGCGCTGGGCCGCGCTGCTGCACGACATCGGCAAGCCCGCCACCCGCAAGCACGAATCCGACGGCGGGGTGAGCTTCCACCACCACGAGGTGGTCGGCGCGAAGATGACCCGCAAGCGGATGCGGGCGCTCAAGTACTCCAAGCAGATGGTCGACGACGTGTCGCAGCTGGTGTATCTCCACCTGCGGTTCCACGGCTACGCCGACGACAAGGGCACCGGCAAGTGGACCGACTCGGCGGTACGCCGCTATGTCACCGACGCAGGCCCGCTGCTCGGCCGGCTGCACAAGCTGGTCCGCGCCGACTGCACCACCCGCAACAAGCGTCGCGCCGCGCGCCTGCAGGCCAATTACGACGATCTGGAGAACCGGATCGCCGAGCTGGCGGCCAAGGAGGATCTGCAGCGGGTCCGGCCGGATCTCGACGGCAACGAGATCATGGAGATCCTGGGCATTCCGGCGGGCCCGCAGGTCGGTGAGGCGTGGAAGTACCTCAAGGAGCTCCGGCTCGACCACGGGCCGCTGTCCCGTGAGCAGGCCGTCGACGAATTGTTGAAATGGTGGAACGCCAGGGGCTGATCGTGCGTCTGATCAGTCATGGACTACTGCCTGGGTGAACCCGATGGCACCGCGGCGATTTTCACCGGGGTTCCCGATGTGGACGTGGACGGCGACGGCGCTCCGGACGGCATCGGCCTGGATTTCGACGGGGACGGCCGTATCGACGACGTGATGGCCGATTTCGACGGCGACGGGAGCGCCGAGCGGGCCGTGCTCGATGCCGACGATGACGGGCGGGCCGAAAGCTATTTCTCCGACGACGGTTCGGGCACCTGGGCGGTGCGTGTCGACCGGTCTGGGCAGGTGCGCTGGTTCGGGTTGGACGGCGTCGAGCAGACGGGTGGGCCGCTGGTCGACTTCGACGGCGACGGCGCGGTCGATGACCGGCTGCTCGATGCGGACGGGGACGGGCGGGCCGATCGGGCGTTGGCCGGGGGTCTGGCCTACGTCGACACCGACGGTGACGGGCGGTGGGACCTCAAGCTGGCCGACACGGACGGGGACGGCCGCGCCGACGCCGTTTCGTGAGTGTTGACTCTGCGTGACGGCCTGGGCCTCTTGAGCTTTCGCGGCCTGGGCGCAGAATCGAATCCCGCTAGTCGACCGCTCAGCCCCTCCCGGCCCCCGGCGGTCCGGCGAAGGCCTGTGCGATGGTCAGCCACTTGGCGGCGTCCTCGCCCACCGCTCTCACGTCCAGATCGGCGGGCGCCCGGCGCTGGGTCACCAGCATGCAGAAGTCCTCGGCAGAACCCGTCACCCGCTGTTGTGCATCGGGCGGACCCCACTCCCACTGAGTGTCGTCGGGCGCGCGAAGCTCGACCCGGAACGGCTCGGCCGGCGGCGTCAGCTCATGCACCGTGAACGCGAAATCTCTTGTGCGAACACCGATGTGAGCGATCGATCGCAGGCGCGTGGTCGCCGGCCGGTGCACGCCGAGAGCGTCGGCCACATCAAGCCCGTGCGCCCAGGTCTCCATCATGCGGGCCGTGGCCATCGATGTCGCGCTCATCGGCGGGCCGAACCAGGGCAGCTTGCGGCCCTCGGCCACGTTCACCAGCTCGGTGTGCAGTCTCGCGCGGGTGGTCCGCCAATCGGCCAGCAGCTGCTCGGGCGGGGTCAGTGCGAGTTCCTCGGCGGCCGCGTCGACGAATCCGGTCGGGTTCTTCCACGCCTCGGCGAGGACCGCCTCGAAGCCGGCCTGGTCGGTGATCGCGATGACCGACACCCGATCCGTCCACAGCAGGTGGGCGATCTGGTGGGCAATGGTCCAACCTTCGGCCGGGGTGGGCGTGGCCCAGCGCTCGGGCGGCAGGTCGGCCACCAGGGCATCGAGTTCATCGCTCTCGGCGGACAAGTCGGCCACGATCGGCTCGGCGCTCACCATGGCGGCCAGCCTAGACCGGAGGGTCACACCCGTTTCCGGGATGCCACCGTCGCGTGCAGGCCGAGGCCGACGAGATAGGCCGCGGCACCGGCGACCACCAGTGCCGGCGATCGCCCGTCGGCGGGAATCACCGCGGCTGCCACGGCGATCGCGGCGACGAACGACATCCAGAACAGCGCGTCCTGCACGGTGAACACGTGACCGCGGAGCGCGTCGTCGACATCGAGCTGCATCGCCGAATCCGCGCACAGCTTCACAAGTTGCCCGGCGGCGCCGAGCAGGAAGCCACAGGCCAGCATCACCGGCACGTGCAGGCCGATCGCCACCAGCTGTGTCAGCACGGCGAAACCCAATGCGCCGTTGGCCGTCGCGTAGCGGCCGAAGCGGCCGATCACCGCCGGGGCGAAGATCGTGGCGAGGAACTGTCCGACACCGCCGGCGGCCACGAACAGCACCGCGGTACCCAGGCCCAGTCCGGTCACATCCGGATCGTCGGTGTGCCGGACGATCACCAGCACCAGAAGCGAGTTGATCCCAAAGGCCATGCGGTGGGCGGCCAGCCCGGCCAGCGTTCCCGCCACGGGGCGCACGGCCCAGACGGTCCGGATGCCGTGCACCCAACCGGTGGCCACCGCGTAGACCACCGAGCCGTGGATGGCTCGCTTGCTCTCGTGCGGGCCGAGCACATGGGGGCCGAAGCGCACCGACAACCACAGCGCGAGCGCCACCGGAAGCGCCACGATGAACATCACCACCGAGGCGCCGGTGTCGTCGGCGCCGACCAGCTTGCGCGGCACCAGCATGAAGTCGGCGCCCAAAAAGGCTGCCAGCGCACCGACGGCGGTGGCTACCGAGTTCATCGTCACCACGCGGTCGTGCGGAACCACGTCGGGCAGCGAGGCAGACAGGCCCGAGGAGACGAACCGGGTCAACCCGTTGACGATCAGCGCGCAACACAGGATGGGGATGTCGCCGGCTCCGAAGGCCAGCAACGTACCCACCAGCAGCACCACGATCAGCCGGCCCAGATTCGCCCCGATCAGCACCAGGCGCCGGTCCCAGCGGTCCAGCAGGGCTCCGGCGAACGGGCCCAGCACCGAGTACGGCAGGAACATCACCGCGAACGCCGCGGCGATCTGCCACGGCTCGGCCTGGCGTTCCGGATTGAACAGGATCGCACCGGCCAGCCCGGCCTGGAACAGCCCATCGCCGAACTGGCTGACCGCACGCAACTCCAGCAGCCGGCGGAATTCGGTCATGCCGCGCAGTGAGTGCCACAGGGCACGGGGAGCACGAGCATGAATCACCCGATCAACAGTACAAAGCTGTGCCGAAATCCGACCGCGCCCGGGCTTGTTCGCCCCCTGTGGGCAATGGCGGTGCCATGATGTAGGGCGTGGCGCAGTCAGAAGATCCGGAGGATTTCATCGCACCTGCGGCGCACCGGGTACGGCCGGGCACACTGCTGCTGGCCAACACCGATCTGCTGGAGCCGACGTTCCGGCGCAGCGTCATCTACATCGTCGAGCACAACGCCGGCGGGACTCTCGGTGTCGTGCTGAACCGGCCCAGCGAAACCGCCGTCTACAACGTGCTGCCGCAGTGGTCGAAGCTCACCGCCAAACCCAAGACCATGTTCATCGGTGGCCCGGTCAAGCGGGACTCCGCCTTGTGCCTGGCGACGCTGCGGGTGGGCATGCAGGCCGACGGCGTTCCGGGGCTGCGTCACGTGCAGGGCCGGGTGGTGATGGTCGATCTCGACGCGGATCCGGACACGCTGGCCCCGGTCATCGAGGGCGTGCGGATATTCGCCGGATACTCCGGCTGGACCATCGGACAACTGGACGGCGAGATCGAGCGGGACGACTGGATGGTGCTCTCGGCGTTGCCGTCGGACGTGCTGATCGAACCGAGGATCGATCTGTGGGGTCGGGTGCTGCGCCGTCAGCCGTTGCCGATGTCGCTACTGGCCACACATCCGATCGACGTGAGCCGCAACTAGCGCTGCCCGCAGTCCGTCACTTGCACGACAACGTGCAGCTGGCACACGAGCCGGCGCAGCCCGCACCGGAAGCCGAGCCGGCCTCCGCTGCCGCCACGGCCTTGGCGCTCTGCCAGCAGCCGGCCGCCACGGTGGCGACAGCGCCGATGATGCACACCATGACGACCATCAAGCCGGTGTGGGGTGCGGCGGCCAGGGCGGCGGCGCCACCGGCGGCGAGCATCACCGCGGCAGCCAGTTGGGTTGGGGCCACTGCCCTCAGCACCGAGCGCACGGGATCACCGGTGCGAGGTCTGGTCAACAACCACAGCCCGAACACGCCGACGATGACGGCGGCGCTCAAACACAGCAGCGCGGCGATCAGCATGCGCCACACAATACGAGGCGCCGATCGGTATTGCGAGCTCGGGTTTGGTGCCGCTGATTCAGCGTTGCAGGCCCAGGAGCTGGGGCAAACCCGGTGCGGGCGCGGGTGCGGCCGGGGCCGGGGTAGCTGGCGGCGGCGCGGCGGCGGGGGCCGGGGCGCTGACCTTGAACCCCGACACGATCGCGTCGGCGGCGTCGGCAGCCGCGGAAACACCCTGGTTGGCGGCTGAGGAGTTCACCGACAACGACACCAGGTAACGGTCGGGGCCCGCGGTGGCCAGGATGTGCCTGCGCGAGGTGTTGAGCATCTGGCTGCCCGACATGTAGCTACCTTCGATAAATGCCGAGGGGAATCCGTTGAAGGAGCCCATGGCCATGTCGGTGGGGCGCCAGCTCTGCAACTGCTGGGTGTCGACGAAGCCGTGGCTGATGGCTTCGACCGGGTCGAAGTCGCCGACGAGCTTGTAGACCACGACCTGTGCGTTGGGGGTGTAGAGGTCGGTGCTGGAACGGTCGGCGATCACGGCGAAGGCGTCGGGCACGTTCGGATCGGGCACGTTGGTCCACCCGGACGGCAACGGCAAGACGATGCTCAGCGCCTTGAAATTGTGGCTGACCTGAGGCTCCATCTTGACGCCCTTGCTCTTGAAGAACTCCGCGAAGGTGCCTGAGGTGGCCGGGGTGATGGTCTGGGCCGCCGGGGCCGGCACGGCCACCGGGACCGCGGTTGTCGCACCGGGGACTGCGGGGGCAGCCGGCGCCGCAGCCGGGACCGCGGGTGTTGCACCGGGGACGGGCTGGGCCACGGTAACCGGCCCGGGAACGCCGGGAGCCGGCAGTAGAGGTTCGGCTGAGGCGGTCTGACCGGCGAAGCCCACAACCGCGGAGACGCCGATGGCGGTGCCCGCTGCCACCACCCGCCACCGGCCGGCCAACTCGATCATCACTTGGTTCCTCCCACAAACCATGCCCTCACCAGGCAATCTCGTCACTAGGCGCCGAGAATATCCAGGGTCTGCCGCCTGGCACCAGCATCTCAATCGACCTGGAATCAACCCCTGACAGTGCCGCGACGCAACCGATACCAAGCTGTGGCTTGTGCGCCGTGAGACGGGCGGTGAGCTGCTCAAACCCCGGCCTTATACCCTGAACGGCGTGATCGAACCCGCCACCACGACCCAAGCAGAGCCGTCAGAGGACACCCCGCAGCACCGTTACACCGCGGAGCTGGCGGGTCAGATCGAGCAGTCCTGGCAGCAGACCTGGGCCGAGCTCGGGACGTTCAACGTGGCCAACCCGGTGGGCTCGCTCGCGCCGCAGGACGGCTCGTCGGTTCCGGCCGACAAGATGTTCGTGCAGGACATGTTCCCGTACCCGTCCGGTGACGGGCTGCATGTCGGGCACCCGCTGGGTTACATCGCCACCGACGTCTACGCCCGGTACTACCGGATGATCGGTCGTAACGTGCTGCACGCGCTGGGCTTCGACGCGTTCGGTCTGCCTGCCGAGCAGTACGCCGTGCAGACCGGGACGCACCCGCGTACCCGCACCGAGGCCAACATCGTCAACTTCCGCAGGCAGTTGGGCCGGCTGGGTCTGGGCCACGATTCTCGGCGCAGCTTCGCCACCACCGATGTCGACTTCTACAAGTGGACGCAGTGGATCTTCCTGCAGATCTATAACGCCTGGTTCGACACCGATGCCAAGAAGGCCCGACCGATCAGCGAGTTGGTGGCCGAGTTCGAGTCCGGGGCCCGCACGCTCGACGATGGCCGGGGGTGGGCCGAGCTGTCGGCGGCCGAGCGCGCCGATGTGGTGGACGGGTATCGGCTGGTGTATCGCGCGGACTCGGTGGTGAACTGGTGCCCGGGCCTGGGCACCGTGCTGGCGAACGAAGAGGTCACCGCCGACGGACGCAGTGACCGCGGCAACTTCCCGGTGTTCCGGAAGCGGCTGCGGCAGTGGATGATGCGCATCACCGCTTACTCGGACCGGTTGCTCGACGATCTGGACGTGCTGGACTGGCCGGACAAGGTCAAGACCATGCAGCGCAACTGGATTGGCCGCTCCACCGGTGCCTCGGTCGAATTCGGCACCGCTGCAGGCGATGTCGAGGTTTTCACCACCCGCCCGGACACGTTGTTCGGCGCCACCTACCTGGTGTTGGCCCCCGAACACGATCTGGTCGACGCGCTGGTGGCCGATGCCTGGCCAGAGGGCACCGATTCGCGGTGGACCTTCGGAGCGGTGACCCCGGTGGAGGCCGTCGCTGCCTACCGGGCCGGGATCGCGGCCAAGTCGGATCTGGAGCGCCAGGAGAACAAGACCAAGACGGGTGTGTTCCTCGGCGCCTATGCCACCAATCCGGTCAACGGACAACGGGTTCCGGTGTTCATCGCCGACTACGTGCTGGCCGGCTACGGCACCGGCGCCATCATGGCCGTGCCCGGCGGCGACCAGCGGGACTGGGATTTCGCCACCGAGTTCGGTCTGCCCATCATCGAGGTGGTCGCCGGCGGCGACATCACCGAGGCCGCCTACAACGGTGACGGCACCATGGTCAACTCCGACTACCTGAACGGGATGTCGGTGGCCGAGGCCAAGCAGGCCGTGATCGAACACCTGGAGGCCGACGGACGCGGCCGCGCTCGCATCGAATACAAGCTGCGGGACTGGCTGTTCGCCCGGCAGCGGTACTGGGGTGAACCGTTCCCGATCGTCTACGACGCCGAGGGCCGCGCCCATGCTTTACCGGAATCGGCTCTGCCCGTGGAACTTCCGGATGTCCCGGATTACTCGCCGGTGTCCTTCGACCCGGACGACGCCGACAGTGAACCGTCGCCGCCGCTGGGCAAGGCCACCGAGTGGGTGCATGTCGAGCTGGATCTCGGTGACGGGCTGCAGACCTACACCCGCGACACCAACGTGATGCCGCAGTGGGCCGGCAGCTCCTGGTACGAGCTGCGGTACACCGATCCGCACAATTCGGAAGAGCTGTGCGCCAAGGAGAATGAGGCCTACTGGATGGGCCCGCGTCCGGCCGAGCATGGACCGAGCGATCCGGGCGGTGTCGACTTGTACGTCGGTGGCGTCGAGCATGCGGTGCTGCACCTGCTGTACTCACGCTTCTGGCACAAGGTGCTCTTCGACCTCGGCCATGTCAGCTCGAGTGAGCCGTACCGCCGCCTGGTCAATCAGGGCTATATTCAGGCCTTCGCTTACACCGATTCCCGTGGCAGCTATGTGCCCGCGGCGGAAGTCGTCGAGCGCGGCGGGAAGTTCTTCTGGCCGGGCCCGGACGGTGAAGTCGAGGTCAACCAGGAGTTCGGCAAGATCGGCAAGAGCCTGAAGAACTCGGTCTCGCCCGACGAGATCTGCGACGAGTACGGTGCGGACACCCTGCGGGTGTACGAGATGTCGATGGGTCCGCTGGAGGCGTCACGGCCGTGGGCCACCAAGGATGTCGTCGGTGCACACCGGTTCCTGCAGCGGGTGTGGCGTGTGGTGGTCGATGAATCGACGGGCGCCACCAGTGTGAACGAGCATGAGGCGCTCGACACCGAAACGCTCAAGATCCTGCACCGCACGATCGCCGGGGTCACCGAAGACTATGCGGCGCTTCGCAACAACACCGCGGCCGCCAAACTGATCGAGTACACCAACCACCTGACCAAGGAGGGGGTGTCGGCCCGCGGCGCGATCGAGCCGCTGGTCCTCATGGTCGCGCCGCTGGCGCCGCACTTGGCCGAGGAGCTGTGGAAGCGCTTGGGCCACGACACCTCGCTGACGCACGGGCCGTTCCCGGTGGCCGATCAGCAGTATCTGGTGGACGACACCATCGAGTTCCCCGTTCAGGTCAACGGCAAGGTGCGCGGCAAGATCACCGTCGCCGCCGATCTGGACAAGGCCGGGCTCGAGGCCGCGGCCCTGGCCGACGAGAAGGTGCAGGCCTTCCTCGACGGCGCCACGCCCAAGAAGGTCATCGTGGTGCCCGGCCGCCTGGTCAACCTCGTCGTCTGAGCGATTTGTGCACTTCCGGTAACGCCCACCGTTACCGGCGGTGCACAAATCACCCGGGGCGGACCACGATTTCGTGGACATGCCCGTCGGGCGGGGTGGTGACGGCCGTGGCCACCAGCCCGGCGACCGTCTCGGGCTTGAGGAACTTGTCCGGGTCGTACTCACCGGTGCCGTCGGTCATCGCGCTTTCATAGGCCACCAGGTCGCGCTGCATCTCGGTGTCGGTGCGGCCGGGGAAGATCGAGGTGACCCGCAGTGACGGTTCATCGGCGCGCAACGAGTCAGCGAACGCCCGTAGGGCGAACTTGCTCGCCGAGTAAGATGCCATTCCGGGCGAAACCTTTTGGCCGGCACCAGAATTGATGAACACCACATGCCCGCGAGCGGCCCGCAGCGCCGGTAGCAGCGCCAGCGTGAGCGCCACCGCGCCGGTCACGTTCACCTCGAAGGATGCCCGCCACTGCTCTGCGATGGACTCCGAGACCCGGCCGGGATAGAGCACGCCGGCGTTGTGCACCAGCACGTCGAGCTCGCTGAGCACCTCGGTGGCGGATTCGATCGAATCGGGGTCGGTGAGGTCCAGCGGCCAGGTCGGTGCGCCGAGCCGGTCGGCGAGCGCATCGAGGCGGTCCGACGGGCGCCCGGCCAGAAACACGGTGTGGGTGGGAGCAAGGGCGGCGGCGATGGCCGAACCGATGCCGCCAGCGGCTCCGGTGATCAATGCAGACGGCACGACTGCAACGTTACTGTGATGCCCAACGGCCTGTGGCCGACCTGCGGGCCGGAGCGCGAGGTCGCATCATGGTAGGGATGCCACCGGATCCCAGCTTCGCTCCCACCCAGCTCGCCGCGCGGGCCGCCTACCTGCTGCGCGGCAACGACCTGGGTGTGATGACCACGGCCGCGCCGTTGCTGTACCCGCACATGTGGAGCTGGGATGCCGCGTTCGTCTCGATCGGTCTGGCGCCGCTGAGTGTCGAGCGCGCCGTGGTGGAGCTCGACACCCTGCTCTCGGCGCAGTGGCGCAACGGCATGATCCCGCACATCGTGTTCGCCAACGGTGTTGACGGCTACTTTCCGGGTCCCGCCCGGTGGGCCACGTCGGCGCTGGCGGCCAACGCGCCACGGATCCGGCACACCTCCGGTATCACGCAGCCACCCGTGCACGCGATCGCGGTGCAGCGCATCCTCGACCACGCCCGGACGCGGGGCCGGTCGACACGGGCAGTGGCAGCCAGCTTCCTGGATCGGCGGTGGGCGGATCTGGTGCGCTGGCATCGCTGGCTGGCCGAGACCCGGGATCAGGACGGTCGCGGCCGCATCACGCTGTATCACGGGTGGGAGTCCGGCATGGACAATTCGCCACGCTGGGACAGCGCCTACGCCAACGTGATTCCCGGCAACGTGCCCGAGTATGAGCGCGAGGACAACGCGATCATCACCGATGCCACGCAGCGGCCCAGCGATCTCGAGTACGACCGGTATCTGTGGCTCCTCGAAGAGATGAAATCCGTTCGCTACGACGATGATCTGCTGCCGAAGGTGATGAGCTTCGCGGTCGAGGACGTGTTCGTCTCGGCGATCTTTTCGGTGGCGTGCCAGGTGCTCGCCGAGATCGGGGAGGACTACAAGCGTCCGCACGCCGATGTCCGTGACCTGTATTCGTGGGCCGAGCGGTTCCGGTTGGGTGTCGTCGAGACCACCGACGAGCGTAGCGGTGCGGCAAGGGATTACGACGTCCGCGCGAACAAGTGGGTGGCCACCGAGACGGTCGCACAGTTCTCGCCACTGCTGTGCGGCGGGTTGCCACACGATCGTGAACGGGCCCTTCTTCGGCTGCTGGAAGGGCCGCGGTTCTGCGGGCACCCTGACCTGCGGTACGCACTCATCCCGTCCACCTCTCCGGTGTCGCGGGACTTCCGGTCGCGGGAGTACTGGCGCGGCCCGGTATGGCCGGTGATGACCTGGCTGTTCTCGTGGTGCTTTGCCCGTCGCGGTTGGGCCGAGCGAGCCTCGACCCTGCGCCGGGAAGGATTGCGCCAGGCCAGCGACGGGACTTTCGCCGAGTACTACGAGCCGTTCACCGGGGAGCCGTTGGGCAGCATGCAGCAGTCGTGGACCGCCGCGGCGGTGTTGGACTGGTTGGGATAGCCCGCTACTCGGATTTGGCGTGGGCGGCCGGGGTCTGCTCGTTCTGGACGGCCAGGCGTTCCAGGGGAGCCAGCGCGGTCGCGAGCGTGTCGAGGTCCTCCTGGCTCAGGTTGGCCAGGCGTGCCGCCAGATCCGCTCGACGAGCCGCCAGCGATTCACGGTGCTGCACCAGCCCGCGCGGGGTGACCTCCACGAGTACGGCACGCAGGTCGGAAGGGTCACGGGAGCGCTTGACCAGGCCCAGCTTCTCCAGCCTGCGGATTGCCACGGTGGTGGTGGGGGTGCGCACCCGCTCGCGGGCGGCCAGCTCGGTCATCCGGATCGGGCCCTGGTCGAGCAGGGTGAGCAGGATCGAGAGCTGGGCCAGGGTGAGCTCGCCGGCTGTGCCCTTGTTGGTGTCTCCGCGGCGCAGCACCGAGAACACCTTGGAGAGAACGCGTTGCAGCTCTCCGGCCAGCTCAGTGACCTGTGAATCGGACTCCACCATAATTCGCTAGTCTAACCTGTCTGAAGCTGCCAGGTCGGCAGCTTGTTGGGTTTGGCGCAGGGGCCTCCCGTTGGGCTCACAGGACCTGCGACAGGAAGCGACGCAGCCGGTCTGTCTCGGCGGAGTCGAAGATCTGGTCGGGGGTTCCCGACTCGACCACCTTGCCATGGTCCATGAACACCACCGCGTCGGCCGTGGAGCGGGCGAAACCCATCTCGTGGGTGACCGCCAGGATCGTCATGCCCTCGGCCCCCAGCTCGGCCATCAACTCCAGGATGCCCTTGACCAGCTCGGGGTCCAGCGCCGAGGTGGCCTCGTCGAAGAACATCACCTGTGGACCCATGGCGAGCGCCCGAGCGATCGCGACGCGCTGCTGCTGGCCGCCCGACAGGGTGCTCGGACGTGCATCGGCCTTGTGCCGCAGGCCAACCCGGTCCAGCTGTTCGAGACCTACGGTACGGGCGTGTTCGGCGCTGAGCCGCTTGAGCTTGCGCGGGCCGAGGGTGACGTTGTCGAGAACGGTCTTGTGCGGGAACAGGTTGAACTGCTGGAACACCATGCCGATGCGTTGGCGCAGCTGGTCCGGATTGTCGGTGAGCACCGAGCGGCCGTCGAGCAGGATGTCGCCGCGGTCGGGTTCGTAGAGGCGGTTCAGGGTGCGCAGCAGCGTCGATTTTCCGGATCCGGACGGCCCGATGACGGCCGTCGTGGTGCCGGCGGGCACGTCCAGGTCCACCCCGCGCAGTACCGCGTTCGGCCCGAACGACAGGTGGATGTCCTTGGCGGCCAGCGCAACTGGCTGTGGTGCCGACATCAGATCATCTCCTGCGCGGTGGCGGCCGGCGGAAGTTCCTCTTCGACGGGTGCTCGGCCGCGCCGCAGCCGGTTGTCGACGAAGTTCACCAGGTGGGTCAACGGAATGGTCAGCAACAGGTAGAACACGCCGGCCGCCACCAGTGGTGACAGATTTCCGGTCTGCGCGTTGAGGTCTCGGCCCACCTGGAACAACTCGCGCTGGCTGGCGACCAGGCCCAGGAAGTACACCAGCGATGAGGCCTTGAGCAGTGAGATGAACTGGTTCATGAGCGCGGGCAGCACGCGTCGTATGCCCTGCGGCACGACGACCAGGCGCATCGAGGAGGCATAGCTGAACCCCAGGGCGCGTGAGGCTTCCAGCTGGCCGGCCTCGACGCTCTGGATGCCGGATCGGAAGATCTCCCCGACGTAGGCCGCCGCCATCAGCCCGAGCGCCGCGATGCCCAGCGGGTAGGGGCTGTTACCGGTGAGCGATCCGACCACCGGGCCGATGCCGAGTCCGATCAACAGGATGATCACCACTTCGGGTAGGCCCCGGAAGATGTCGGTGTAGACCCGGGCGGGCCAGCGCAGCCACCGCGACCGCGAGATGCCGGCCACCGCCAGGACCATGCCGAGTACCAACCCGATGACACTGGCGCACACGGTCAGGATCAGCGTGTTGGGCAGGCCGGTGCGCAGCAGGTCGGGGATCGCCTGCTGGTAGAGATCCCAGTCCAGGAACGAGTCCCTCAGTTGCGCGAGTGTCGATTTGGGTGCGGCCGGGGCTCCGGCTGCCGGTTTCTCCTTGGCTGCGGCGATCGCGGCGAAATCGGGCAGCTGGGGTGCGGGGGCGGACTTGGAGCCGGGCTTCCAGCCGGGCGGCAGGGCCCGCGGCACCCAGTCGGAATACAGCTTGGCCCAGGTGCCGTCGGCGATGACGGCGTCCAGCCCGGAGTTGAGCGCATCGATCAGCGGCCGGTTCTCCTTGGCCACCGCCCACGCCACGAAATTGTCCAGGCTGAAGGTGTTTTCGATGATCTGGGCCGGGTCGCCGGGCTGCACCGTGCCGGAGGCCTGTTGCGACGGCGCCACCCAGGCGTCGATCTGGCGGGTCTTGAGGCTGGCGTAGACGGTGTTGTAGTCGGGGAACTTCACCGGCTGCAGGTGCAGTGTGTCGACGACGTATGCCTCTTGCACGGTGCCCTGCACCACCCCGATGCGTTGGCCGGGTGCGAGCTGGCTGAAACTGGTGATGGGCGAACCGGTGGGCACGACGAGCGAGAAGTACCCGAAGTCGTAGCCGTTGGTGAAGCCGACGGTGCGACGCCGGGCGTCGGTGGTGGTGATCGACGAGGAGGCCACGTCGAAGCGCCGGGATGCGGTCTGGGCCAGCAGGCCCGAGAAGTCGGTGCCGACGAAGTTGACCCGCAGGCCGAGCTTGTCGGCGACCGCGCGCAGCAGCTCGTTGTCGAAGCCGGTGAACTGCCCGGCCGAATTGATGCAGATGCTGGGCGGTGCGTCCGACAACGTGCCGACGGTCAGGACGCCGGGGGTGCCCAGACCGAGGTTGTCGGCCCGCACGGTGTCCACGGGGGCGGTGGTGGCGGTGGTGTACTTGTCGGCGCCGGGCCCGGTGGCCGCGGCGGCCAGATTGGTGGGCAGAGCGCTGGCGCTGTCCACCCCGGGGGGTGCGCATTGATCGACGTCTGCGGTTGCCGGTGCCGCACACAGCAGTCCGAGCAGGATCAGGACCGTGGTCAGCAGCGCGGCCGAGCGTCTGGCGTCCATTTGATGCAACCTAGTTGGCGGATGCCCGGTGATGAGCGATTCCGCTCAAGGGGACCGCAAGTCGCCGAATACTCCGCGCCGGGTGAGCTCGCCGATCATGATCTGCGCCATTTTCTCGGCGCGGTCGGTGCAGGCCTTGCGGGCTCCCTCGGGATCGCGGGCGTGGATCGCGGCGGTCTCGGCCTCGTAGCTGGCGAGAAAATCGGCCTTTGCCTTGGGATAGCTGATCCAGAACTCGGCGGGGGCGAAGCTCTTTCCGGCGCGGATGGTGGCGTGCAGGCGTGGCCCCGCGTACTCGTCGTTGATCGCGTCGCGGTACACCCAGCAGGCCTCTTGGAAGGACTTGGTGTCCTTTGCTGAACGCATCAGCCGCAACGTGTCGTCGAGGTGGGCGATGATACGCGGGGTGGGGCTGGTGGCGCAGCGGGCCGAGGCGATCCCGTTGAGGATGCCGTAGAGCTCATGATGCTCGGCCACGGTGGCTTCGTCGAACCGGGATACGAATGCGCCGCGGTGGTACCGCGTCGAGAGGATTCCGTCGTGCTCGAGCTGGACCACGGCCTCCTGGATCGGGACGCGGCTCAGCCCGAGGTCACGGACGATCTCGTTGCGGTCGATACGGTCACCGGATCGAAGCTTGCCCGTCATCACCAGATTGATGATGTGGGTGACAACCTGATCCTTCTCCTTGATCCCATAGTTTTTCGGCACCCTTGATTACTCCCCCATTGAGTTGGGACGCACACCCCCCGTGCGTTGGCGATGCGCAAGTTTCTCACGGGCGGAACCAAGAGGTGGTGCGAGTCCCCTCAGCTCATCCGCTGATCTTTGCGCCGCGTCCGTCGCGCCAGCGGCAGAGGGCCTCGGCGGCGGTCAGGTCGTAGTCGGGTCCGTTGACCCCGACGGTGAGGATGCTGACGCCGAGGTCGGCCAGCGCGTCGGCGTCGGCCAGCATTGCGTCGATGCCGCCGGACTCCTGCACCCCGGCCGAGTGCTGCACGGTGGACGGATCCCGGCCGGTGGTGGCGCAGTGCTCGGCGAGGACCGCTGCCTTGCCCGGGTAGGTGTCGCGGTCGACGAAGGCATGCCAGATGTGGGCGTGCTCGGCCACCAGGCGCAGCGTCTTGCGCTCGCCCTGACCGCCAATCAGGATCGGGATCTCGCGCGTGGGTGCCGGGTTGAGCTTGGCCAGCCGGGCCTCGATGCGCGGCAGTGCTTCGGCCAGATCGTCCAGGCGGCTGCCCGCGGTGCCGAACTCATACCCGTACTCGCGGTAATCCTTGTGTTTCCAACCACTTCCGATGCCGAGGATGAGGCGGCCGTCGGAGATGTGGTCAACGGTGCGGGCCATGTCGGCCAGCAGTTCGGGGTTGCGGTAGGAGTTGCAGCTGACCAGTGCACCGATCTCGATGCGCGAGGTCTGTTCGGCCCAGGCGCCCAGCATCGTCCAGCATTCGTAGTGCGCGCCGTCGGGGTCGCCGTAGAGCGGGAAGAAATGGTCCCAGTTGAAGGCGATGTCGACGCCGATGTCCTCGCAGCGGCGCACCGCGTCGCGGATGTGGCTGTACTTGGGGGAGTGCTGCGGCTGTAGTTGCACACCAATGCGAATGGGATGGCTCACAATTCCCGAGCGTACTCAGACGGTGCCGATCTGGCCGCCCGGCTTCCACACCGCGACCACGGCGGGCCGGGCGGGAGTGTCGGCACCGCCGGGCCAGTGCGACAGGGGCTTGTCGAGGGAGTGGTCGTCGCCCTCGCCCGGGTGCTGCACACACACCGTGACGAGATCGTCGGTCACCACCGGACCGCACGTCTCGGCGCCGACCGGCACGGTGAGGAACTGCTTGGTCTCACCGCGGTTGGGGCCGTCGAGCGCCACCGCGAACAGTCCGTCGTTGGCGTCGAGTGCGTTGCCGTCGGTCGAGATCCAGAGGTTGCCGTGGCTGTCGAAGGCCAGGTTGTCCGGGCAGGAGATCGGGCTGACCTGTTCTTTGTCGAATCCGGCGTAGTACGTGTCGGCCGCCTTGGGGTCACCGCACACCAACAGCAGATCCCAGGTGAAGTCGGTGCCGGTGTGATTGTCGGTGATCTCCAGGATCTGGCCGTTCTTGTTCTCGTTGCGCGGGTTGGCGGCGTCGACGCCGGCCTTGCCCTCGGTGCCGCGCTTGTCGTTGTTGGTCAGTGCCACGTAGACCTTGCCGGTGTGCGGGTTGGCCTCGAAGTCCTCGGGTCGGTCCATCTTGGTGGCGCCGGCCTTGTCGGCGGCGATACGGGTGAACACCGCAGCCTCGGCTGCGGTGACGCCCTCGACGAGGGACTCGGCCTGTCCGTCAGGTCCGGATCTCAGCAGCGGCACCCAGGTGCCGGTTCCGGAGAAGGAGCCTTTGGCGGGGAGCTTGCCGGTGCCGTCGATCTCGCCGGCGGGAATGTCGCTGCTCAGTTTGGCCACGTACAGCGTGCCCTCGTCGAGGAGGGTCAGGTTGTGGGCCATCGCGGCGCGATCCCCGGTCTTCCAGCCGGGTGCGATCTTCTTGGCGGAGACGAACTTGTACATGTAGTCGAAGCGTTCGTCGTCTCCGGTGTAGACCACCACGCTGCCGTCGCCGGTCACGTACACGTTGGCGCCCTCATGCTTGAGCCGGCCCAGCGCTGAGTGCTTGACGGGCGTCGACGCCGGATCCCACGGGTTGAGCTCGACGACGTAACCGAAGCGATTGACCTCGTTGGGGGTCTTGGTGAGGTCGAAGCGCGGGTCGAAGTCTTCCCACTTGAGCTCGGAGCGTTCGTGCTCGATGCCGTAGCGGTCGAAACGCTCGGCGTCGGCCGGCTTCGGCGCTGGGGCCCCTTCGGCGGCGCCGAAGTACCCGTGGAAATTCTCTTCGCCGGAAAGCACTGTGCCCCAGGGTGTTACGCCGCCGGCGCAGTTGGCGAAGGTGCCGGCGACGGTCCGCCCCGTGGGGTCGGCGGCGGTCTTGACGAAGTCGGTGCCTGCGGCAGGCCCGGTCAGCGCGAACGGAGTGTCAGCGGTGATCCGGCGGTTGTAGCGGCCCATCACGGGTTTCAGCGCGCCGTCGGTGCCCCGCTCCACCTCGACCACGCCCATCCCGACCGCGGCGATCTCGATGTCGAACTGCTCGCGGGTGGGCGCTGCTGCGTCGTAGCCGGGGAACATGAATTCCGGCGTGACGTACTCGAAGTTGGTCACCAACAGAAACCGGTTGGCTCGTCCTTCGATCGGCAGTAGCGCGGCGAAGTCGTTGTTGAACCCGAACTGCTTGCGCTGCGCGTCGGCGCTCTGCCGGTTGATGTCGAACATCGGGGCGTCGGCCAGTACCGGGTCGCCCCACGCGATCACGACCCGCTGCTGGTAGCCGTCCGGGATCACCACGGCGTCTTCGGTGTTCGGTGCGACCGCGGCGAACTTCATTCCGGGCGGCGTTTCGACGGGTCGCGCGGCCGGTGCGGGTGTCGGTCCGGGCTTTGTGTCGGTACCGCAGGCAGCCAGGGCGGTTCCGGCCCCGACTGCCAGCACGGTGACACCGGCGGTCTGCAGCATCGACCGGCGTGACATCTGTTTGACGATGTCGCCGAAATACTCGTTGTCGGTGGTGTTGGGCGCCGGCTTCGAACACGCGTCGCCACATCGGTAGCGGCAGGTCACGTGCTGACGCGACGACGTTCCACGGTGGGTGACAAACAGATTCAACGGTACGAGCGGCATTCCGCGCAGATCCTTCCGCCAGACACCGGCCGCGGGCTGAGCGGCCGGACTTGCGGAAACCTACGGGAGCTGAACTAGCAGCGGGTTAACAGCAGGCAACCTGCTAGCTATCGAGGATGCCGCGCAGGATCTCGATGAGCTTGGCCGGCTGATCGCCCTGCACGGAGTGGCCGGAGTCGGCGACAACGTGCGTGCGCTGGAACCCAGGCGCGGAGCCGGCGAATGTCGCGGCGTCGTCGTCGTTGACGAAGAACGAGTTGGCGCCGCGGATCAGCGTGGTGGGCATGGTGATCGCCGGGACGTCGTCCCACAGCCCGTCAAACCCGTCGCCGGTGCGGAACGTGTCGTAGCGCCACGTCCAGCTGCCGTCCTCGAGCTGTTTGGAGTTGTGGAACACGCCGCGCCGCAAAGAATTCCGGTCCCGGTGTGGGGCGGCGGCGACAGTGACGTCGAGCATGGCCTGGAAGCTGGGGAACGTGCGGTTCTCCTGCACCAGGGCGACGGTGCCCATCTGGGCTTTGGTCATCTCGTTGTGCCGTTCGGGTGCCGACGGCGTGACGTCGACGAGCGCGAGCTCGGGGACCAGCCGTGGCTCGGTTGCCGCGATCCGCAGCGCCGTCAGGCCCCCCAGCGACATGCCCACCACCAGCCGTGGGCTGGGAGCGTGGGCCTCGACCACCGGAATCAGGGTGGCGGCATTGAGTTTCGGGCCGTAGTCACCGTCTTCGCGCCAGGCCGAGCGGCCGTGGCCGGGCAGGTCGACGGCCAGTGCGGGCTCACCGAGGCCGAGGATCACGGTGTCCCAGGTGTGTGCGTTCTGACCGCCGCCGTGCAGGAACACCACCCGGGGTGCCGCGGTGCCGAACTTCAGGGCACTGATCGGCCCCTGCTCGATGCGTTCCACGGGTGGTATCGCGGTTGCGCCAACCTGTTCGGCGTTCTCGTGGAGAAGCCCGAACTCGTCAAGACCGATCAATGCGTCGTCGCTCACCACGCCCCGACCCTAACCCGGAAACGACTCTGCGCCCAGGGCGGAGTCGTGCGAGAAGCACGTGCCCTGGGCGCAGAGTGAAAACGACTAGTCCGCGATGAAGCTTTCCAGCTCGATGCGCGCGACATCGTCGGCGATCTGCTTCGGCGGGCTCTTCATCAGGTAGGCCGATGCTGCCTCGATGGGGCCACCGATGCCACGGTCCTTGGCGATCTTGGCGGCGCGCACCGCGTCGATGATGACGCCGGCCGAGTTCGGCGAGTCCCAGACCTCGAGCTTGTACTCCAGGTTCAGCGGCACGTCACCGAAGGCGCGGCCTTCCAGGCGGACGTAGGCCCACTTGCGGTCGTCGAGCCACGCGACGTGATCCGACGGGCCGATGTGGACGTTCTTGTCCTCGACCTTGCCGGCCAGCGAACCGGTCAGGTTGGAGGTGACGGCCTGGGTCTTGGAGACCTTCTTGGACTCCAGGCGCGAGCGCTCCAGCATGTTCAGGAAGTCCATGTTGCCGCCGACGTTGAGCTGGTAAGTGCGGTCCAGCGTGACACCGCGGTCTTCGAACAGCTTGGCCATCACGCGGTGGGTGATGGTCGCGCCGACCTGGCTCTTGATGTCGTCACCGACGATCGGGACACCGGCGTCGGCGAACTTCTTGGCCCACACCGGGTCGGAGGCGATGAACACCGGAAGCGCGTTGACGAAGGCCACGCCGGCGTCGATGGCGCACTGGGCGTAGAACTTGTCGGCCTCTTCGGAGCCGACGGGAAGGTAGGAGACCAGCACGTCGACCTTGGCGTCCTTGAGGGCCTGCACCACGTCGACGGGCTCGAAGTCGGAGACCTCGATGGTGTCGGCGTAGTACTTGCCGATGCCGTCGAGAGTCGGGCCGCGCTGCACCGTCACGTTGGTGGGCGGCACGTCGGCGATCTTGATGGTGTTGTTCTCGGAGGCGAAGATCGCCTCGGACAGGTCGAAGCCGACCTTCTTGGCGTCCACGTCGAACGCGGCGACGAACTTCACGTCACGCACGTGGTACGGGCCGAACTTCACGTGCATCAGGCCCGGCACGGACGCGTTCTCGTCGGCGTTGTGGTAGTACTGCACGCCCTGGACCAGGGATGACGCGCAGTTACCGACGCCGACGATGGCGACCCGGATTTCTCCTGCGTGCTCAGACATGGACGATCTCCTTACTCGTTCTGTGTGCTCGGCCTGGGGCCTTGTGCGGGGCTGTGCTCATGCGTTCTCCGAGCGTCCCTGCGCGGTACGTTCGGCCGCGATCAACTCGTTGAGCCACTTGACTTCTCGTTCGCTGGACTCCAGGCCCAGCTGGTGCAGCTGACGGGTGTAGCGGTCGAAAGAACTACTGGCCCGCGCCACGGCATCACGCAGGCCTTCCCGGCGTTCCTCTACCTGACGGCGGCGCCCCTCCAGGATTCGCATCCTGGCCTCGGCCGGAGTGCGATTGAAGAAGGCCAGGTGGACACCGAACCCGTCGTCGGAGAAATTCTGTGGCCCCGTGTCGGCGACCAACTCGCTGAACCGCTGCTTGCCGGCATCGGTCAGCTGGTATACCCGCCGAGCCCGGCGCACCTTGGTCGGTCCCAAGGGTGCGGCGTCCTCGACGATCAGGCCGTCGGCCTGCATGCGTCGTAATGCCGGGTAGAGCGATCCATACGAGAACGCCCTGAACGCCCCCAACAGACCCGTCAATCGCTTGCGCAGCTCGTAACCGTGCATCGGTGCCTCGAGCAAGAGGCCGAGAATTGCGAGCTCCAGCATCGAGATCACCCCTTTCGACAGATCAGATGGAGTTGATCGCTACGACGGACCAACACCTCGGCCAACTGTATCGCGCCGATATATTTGGCGCCAAGTGAATGCCGATCGGCAGTCGATTGTCACGCTGGCGTGGCTCCCGGCCCCGAGCGCCACGCCAGCGTGACGCTCGAGCTCGCTCAGCCGTTGTTGCGGTACATGCTCTTGACGGCGCCGTCGGGGTAGAGGTCGATGCGGCCGCCCCCGAAATCGCTGCTGACGATGACGGCGATGTTGATCGCCTCGGGTGTCGAAGGGTCTTCGGACGGTGTGATGCGCAGCCACGTGCTCTTCACGTCGGCACGTTTGGTGTTCAGGGTGTCGGGTGCGCCCCGCATGATGCCGAGGACCTTCTCGTAGTCGAAAGCGGCGAGGTCGACGAGACGGTCGTTCTTGTCGACGGTGCGCGGATGGGTGCTCGGGTCACCCCAGCCGCCGGTGTAGCGGTAGTAGACCTTCTTGCGGCTGTCCTGCGGGTCCGGTCGGTACAGCAAGGCCGAATCGGGATCGATGTGCAGCTCGAAACCGATGGTGGCGCCGAACTTTTGGCGCATCTGCTCGAACAGTCCTTTGACCCCGTTGAGCGATTGCAGCTGTGTCGGCGGGGTCAGCACGACCGGGTCGATCCCGTCGGGCACGGCGCCCGGGTCGGGGTTGAAACTCAACGGTGAGGGGGTGTTTCCGTACAGGCCCCAGCCGATGCCGATGCCGAGCACGACGAGCACCGCGGCCGAAGCCAGCCGCAGTCCCCACCCGGAGCCGGCGGGCTTGCGGATGCGCGGCAGCCGGGGCTTGGTCAGCGTCGGCAGCTGCACCGGTGCGCTCGAGGTCTGCAGATCGGCGACCAGCCGGGCCAGATCGCCCAGCGTCGTGGCATTGGTGGCCGCCGACACCCGTTGGCGGTGTTCTTCCATGGACAGCTGGCCTTCGCCCAGCGCGTTGTCGAGCACCTTGCAGGTGTCGTTGCGGTCGCTGTCTTTGGCCCGCGTGTTCGAGGGTTGCCGGGTTGCCACGGAAGATGATCGTAGGAGGTGTGACGCGGTCGCGCCTCGGTGTGCAGGGGGCCGACGTACTCTGGTCATCGTGCGATTGCAGAGACAGGTGGTGGATTACGCGCTTCGGCGTCGGTCCCTGCTGGCTGAGGTCTATTCGGGGCGCACCGGCGTCTCGGAGGTCTGTGACGCCAATCCCTACCTGCTTCGCGCGGCGAAGTTTCACGGCAAGCAGAGTTCGGTGATGTGTCCGATCTGCCGTAAGGAGCAGCTCACGCTGGTGTCGTGGGTTTTCGGTGATCATCTGGGCCCGGTATCGGGCTCGGCCCGCACCGCGGAGGAGCTGGTGATGTTGGCAACTCGTTACGACGAGTTCGCAGTCCATGTGGTGGAGGTATGCCGCACCTGCAGTTGGAATCATCTGGTCAAGTCATATGTCCTGGGCGCGCCGAAGCCGCCGAAGGCACGTGGCACTCGAGGCGCGCGCAAGTCGGCGCGTACGGCCAGTGAATAACGAAGGGCGCCATAGCCGGTCAGCCAACGACATCCGTAGTGCGGCTGACCGTCTCGGCGCGCGCGAAAACCGGCCGCCCGCTCGGGAGAAACCGCCTGCCCGGGACACGTCCCCGGTCCGGGAGCCCCGGCCCCCGGCGCGCGAGGCAGGACCTGCGCGACGCGAGAACGGTCCCGTGGGACGCGAAAAAGGGCCGGCGGGCCGTCCCGGCCGTCCGGCGTCACCGCCCGACGATCGGCTCACCACGGTGCTGCCTCCGGTTCGCGACGGGAAGCCGGCTCCACTCGATGTCATCAGAGCTGCGATGGACGGCACCCCGGCGCCGAAACCGCAGCCACCCAATTCGCCACCTCCGCCGCCGGGAGGCGGCCGTGGCTCGGGCCCCTCGGGTCCGTCGGGTCCGGGGCCCAAGCCGACGGGGCAGTTCCACATCAACTGGAAGCTGATCCGACGTCTGTCGATCGCCGCCGTGGTGGCGATGATCCTGCTTCCTCTGGTGACGTTCGGTATGGCGTACCTGATCGTCGACGTCCCGCAGCCCGGTGACATCCGCACCAATCAGGTGTCGACGATCTTGGCCAGCGACGGCAGCGAGATCGCCCGGATCGTTCCCCCCGAAGGCAACCGGGTCGACGTCGGGATCGACAAGATCCCCGAGCATGTCCGCAACGCGGTGATGGCCGCCGAGGACCGTGACTTCTACTCCAACCCCGGCTTTTCCTTCACCGCCCTGTTGCGCGCGATCAAGAACAACTTGGTGGGCGGTGACCTGCAGGGCGGTTCGACCATCACCCAGCAGTACGTCAAGAACGCATTGGTCGGCGACGAGCGCTCCGGCATCGGCGGTTTGATCCGCAAGGCCAAGGAGCTGGTCATCTCGACCAAAATGGCCAGCGAATGGCCCAAAGACGCTGTGATGCAGGCGTATCTGAACATGATCTACTTCGGCCGCGGTTCATACGGCATCGCCGCGGCCGCCAAGGCGTACTTCGACAAGCCTGTCGAACAGCTCACCGTCGCCGAGGGCGCATTGATGGCCGCATTGATCCAGAGGCCGTCGACGCTGGACCCGGCGGTGGATCCGGAGGGCGCGGCCGAACGGTGGAACTGGGTACTCGACGGCATGGTGGACATCGGCGCGCTGTCGGCTCAGGACCGTGCCGAGCAGGTGTTCCCGCCGACGGTGCCACCGGACCAGGCCCGCCAGGAGAACCAGACCACCGGCCCGAACGGACTGATCGAGCGCCAGGTCACCAAGGAACTGCTGGATCTGTTCAACATCAGCGAGCAGGCGCTGAACACCGAAGGTCTGCAGATCACCACCACGATCGACCCGCAGGCCCAGCAGGCCGCGGAAAACGCGGTGTCCAAGTACATGGACGGGCAGGATCCCGACATGCGGACCGCGGTGGTCTCCGTCGATCCGCGTGACGGGGCGGTCAAGGCTTACTACGGTGGCTCGGACGCCAATGGCTTCGACTTCGCCCAGGCCGGTCTGCCGACAGGTTCGTCGTTCAAGGTGTTCGCGCTGGTCGCGGCGCTGCAGCAGGGCATCGGTCTGGGCTACCAGGTGGACAGCGGGCCGATCACCGTCAACGGCATCGAGATCACCAACGTTGAAGGCGAGGGGTGCGGTACCTGCTCGATCGCCGAGGCGCTCAAACGCTCGCTCAACACCAGCTACTACCGGCTGATGCTCAAGCTCGAGAACGGCCCCGAGGACGTGGCCAAGGCCGCGCACGACGCCGGCGTCGCCGAGAGTTTCCCCGGTGTCGAGCACACGCTGTCCGAGGACGGCAAGGGCGGTCCGCCGAACAACGGCGTGGTGCTGGGTCAGTACCAGTCCCGGGTGATCGACATGGCCTCGGCGTACGCCACGCTGGCCGCCTCGGGCGTCTACCACAAGCCGCACTTCGTCCAGAAAGTCGTGAACTCGTCTGGCCAGGTGCTGTTCGATGCCTCCAGCCAGGACGAGGGTGAACAGCGCATCGACAAGGCAGTGGCCGACAACGTGACCTCGGCCATGCAGCCGATCGCCGGCTGGTCCCGCGGCCACAACCTGGCCGGCGGCCGCGCCTCGGCCGCCAAGACCGGTACCAACCAGCTCGGCGACACCGGTGACAACCGCGACGCCTGGATGGTCGGCTACACGCCGTCGCTTTCGACTGCGGTCTGGGTGGGTACCTCCGAGGGTGTGGAACCGTTGAAGACGGCGTCCGGCGGCCCGGTGTACGGATCCGGTCTGCCGTCGGACATCTGGAAATCCACCATGGACGGTGCCTTGAAGGGGACTGACAACGAGAAGTTCCCGAAGCCGACCGAGATCGGCGGTTATGCGGGTGTGCCACAGGCCCCGCCTGCCCCGCCGCCCGGCACCCTCCCGCCGGGCCCGCAGGTCTCGGTGATGCCTTCGGAGACCGTGATTCAACCGACCATCGAAGTGGCCCCGGGCATCACGATCCCGATCGGCCCTCCGACGACCGTGCCGATCGGACCGCCGCCGGGAGCTCCCGTTGTGCCCGGCGAACCGGGCGTTCCGGTACCGCCGCCACCTCCGTGACGGACCGGGTATCGCCGGCTCCGCCGGCAGGGCTGGATTCACCGGCTCCGCCGGCAGAAGACCGGCGGAGCGCCGACGACCGCGACCTCCCCAGCCGCAACGACCGGCTGACCGAGGCGTTGTCGCAGACCGTCGGTGGACCGGTCGGCCGTCATGCTCTGATCGGCCGGTCACGGTTCATGACCCCGCTGCGGGTGATGTTTGTGATCGCGGTGGTGTTCCTGGCGTTGGGCTACACCACAAAGGCTGCCTGCCTGCAGACCACCGGCAAGGGGACCGCGGGCGAGCGGGTGGCCAACTGGGAGAACAACCGGGCGTACTACGAGCTGTGCTATTCCGACACGGTTCCGCTCTACACCGCAGAGTTGTTGAACCTCGGGAAGTTTCCCTACAAGTCCAGTTGGGTCGAGAACGACGCGACCGGCAACCCGCGCATCCAGTACGACGGCAGTCCGGCGATCCGCTACATGGAGTACCCGGTGCTCACCGGGCTGTACCAGTACGTGTCGATGTCGTTGGCCAAGACCTACACCGCCTTGACCAAGCTGGTATCGGTCCCGCTGGTGGCCGAAGTGGTGATGTTCTTCAACTTCTCGGCGTTCGGCTTGGCGCTGGCCTGGCTGGCCACAATCTGGGCTACGTCGCGAATGGCCGGCCGGCGGGTGTGGGATGCCGCGCTGGTGGCGGGTTCGCCGATCGTGATCTTCCAGGTGTTCACCAACTTTGACGCATTGGCCACAGCTTCCGCGGCGGGCGCGATGCTGGCGTGGTCTCGGCGAAAACCGGTGTGGGCCGGGGCGCTGATCGGAATCGGCGTGGCGGCCAAGCTGTATCCGCTGCTGCTGTTCGTCCCGCTGGTACTGCTCGGGCTGCGCACCGGGCGGCTGCGGGCGGTCGGCAAGGCGGCATTGACCGCGGTCGCCACGTGGCTGCTGATCAATTTGCCGATCATGGTGCTCTTCCCGCGGGGATGGTCAGAGTTCTTCCGGCTCAACACTCGTCGCGGTGACGACATGGACTCGCTCTACAACGTGGTCAAGTCGTTCAGCGATTGGCGCGGCTTCGATCCGGACCTCGGCTTCTGGCAGCCGCCGACGGTGCTGAACACGGTCACCGCGGTGTTGTTCGCCGCCTGCTGTATCGCGATCGGCTACATCGCGTTGACCGCGCCGCAGCGGCCGCGATTGGCGCAGCTGGCATTCCTCGTGGTTGCCGCATTCTTGCTGACCAACAAGGTGTGGAGCCCGCAGTTCTCGCTGTGGCTGGTGCCGCTGGCCGTCCTGGCGCTGCCGCATCGTCGCGTCCTGCTGGCGTGGATGACGATTGATGCGCTGGTGTGGATACCGCGCATGCTCTATCTGTACGGCGAGCAGAACAAGGGTCTGCCCGAGCAGTGGTTCACCACTACGGTGCTGATACGCGATCTGGCAGTGATCGGGTTGTGCGCGTTGATCATTCGCCAGATCTACCGTCCTGAGCTCGACCTGGTGCGCCACGGCGGACGCGTTGATGATCCCACCGGCGGGGTGTTCGACCGTGCACCTGACCAGCCGCCGCGTTGGCTACCGGATTGGCTGCGGCCCTCGGCTGACCGCGTCCGCATCGAGCCCAAGCCGGATCCAGAGCCGGAGTTGGCGGACGCCAGATAGACGCGACGTATGACGCGCGGTGGCACGCGCAGGTCAGTACGCCGGATAGGGCGGTTGGTACTGGACTGCCACGGGGCTCGGCTTCGCTCGGATCCATCTTGCGGTCGGCGGCAGCATCGTCAGGACGAGCGTCAGAATCGGAAAGACGAAGAGCGGCACTGCGATTGTCAGGACGGCGCCCCCGTCGTAGTCATCCTTCGTGAGTTGCTCAGCCAGAACCGCCAGGCCGGTCAGGATGGCCAGGCCGCAGCCGCCGACGACGAGCCGCCGCCCGTTCATGTTGCGCCGGAACAGCAGTATCGCCCCGATGAAGAGCGCCAGTCCGAAGCCGGCGCCGAACAGGACCACGACAGCGCCCACGATGTCGAATGCGTGGTCACTGACCATGGTCACCACAGACAGCGGGCTGAAGCAGAGGCCGGCCAGCCCGCCCAGTAGCGCCAGGATGCCTGCGAGGATCCCCGTGGCACCGCTCGGCCCGCCGGGCAGCTTCGGCTGTGGATAGCCCGGGTAGCCGGACGGCGGATAACCGGATTGCTGCGGCCATCCCGGTTGTTGGGACCAACCCGCAGGTTGCGGATAGCCGGCCTGCTGCGGAATCCCTTGCCCATAAGGCCCGTACGGATGGTTCATACGTCCCTCTCGAGATCCTTCCGATCCCGTTTCGCCTGGATCCAGGCCGTGGTCGACGGCAGCACGGCGACCACGATCGTGGCCAGGGGCAGCACAAGGCTCAAGATTGCCAGGGCGCTGATCTGGTAGACGCCATAGCGGGCTGTCGCGGCGAGACTCAGTCCGAGGCTGATCAGGCTCCCCAGGATGATCAACACGCAGCCGCTGACGATGAAGCGACGGCCGATCATCTTGTGCCGCAACAGCGCCACCGTACCGGCGAGGAGCAAGAGTCCGCAGGCGACACTCAGCAGGGTCGCGAGGACGGTCAACGCCAGCGCCCCCGGGGATCTGAGGGCCAGGGTTCGCATGCCCGCATCACCGGCCAGCGCGGCCAGCCCGGTCAGACCGACTACGCCGTTGCCGAGGGTCAACAGGGAGCCGATCCCGGCCAGGACGACCGTGATGATCGCGGTCACCGAGTTCGGCGATGCCGCGGCAGCCTCGGGTGGCAGTGCTGCAGGCAGGGTTTCACCCAGTGGGTATCCGGGCTGTTGGTGGCCGAGCTGTTCTGGATAGCTGGGTTCGCCGGGAAACTCCTGATCCTGGGTTCCGCGCGGAGTGGTCACTACTGCTCCGATCCTGATGTCAGTTCAACTCGGATAGGGCGGATGAAACTGGGGTGCAACGGGATCGGGTCTCGCCCGGATCCATTCGGTCGCCGAGGGCACCATGGCCGGCACCAGCGTTGCGATGGGGAACATGAGACCGAAGACGAAGTTGAACACGATCAAGGCAATCAGCGCGGCGTATCGCCCGCCGGAGAGCGGGGCCCTGCCCGTAAGGCCCGTACGGATAGTTCACGCAATCCCCCTCGACTCCAGAACCAAGGACTCACCTTATCCGGATTTCGCAGATCAGGGCGATTTCGGGTAGCCTGGGCCGGTTGCCGACGCAGGCGACCCTCCTGCCACGGAATCCACCGTGGCCGTACACGACCAGAGGAGGTGATGAGGTTCTAATGCGTCCATACGAAATCATGGTCATTCTCGACCCCACACTTGACGAGCGCACCGTAGCTCCGTCGCTGGAGACGTTCCTGAACGTCATCCGCAAGGATGGCGGGACCGTCGAAAAGGTTGACATCTGGGGCCGCCGCCGGCTGGCCTACGAGATCGCCAAGCACGCCGAGGGCATCTACGCCATCGTCGATGTCAAGGCTGAACCGGCCACCGTGTCCGAGCTCGACCGTCAGCTCAACCTGAACGAGTCCGTGCTGCGGACCAAGGTGATGCGGACCGACAAGCACTAAAGGCGCTCAGTCGTCGGCGGGGCTACGTAGGCTTCGCGCAAACGGACATGCCTACCCAGGAGGATCTCGTGGCTGGTGACACCACCATCACAGTTGTCGGAAACCTGACCGCTGACCCGGAACTGCGTTTCACCCCGTCCGGCGCAGCCGTCGCCAATTTCACCGTTGCTTCCACGCCGCGCATGTTTGACCGGCAGACCAACGAGTGGAAGGACGGCGAGGCGCTGTTCCTGCGGTGCAACATCTGGCGTGAGGCGGCCGAGAACGTGGCCGAGAGCCTCACCCGGGGTTCGCGGGTGATCGTCACCGGTCGGCTCAAGCAGCGTTCGTTCGAAACCCGCGAGGGTGAGAAGCGCACCGTTGTCGAGGTCGAGGTCGACGAGATCGGTCCGTCCCTGCGCTACGCCACGGCCAAGGTCAACAAGGCCAGCCGTAGTGGCGGCGGAGGCGGCGGCTTCGGCGGTGGTGGTGGCGGCGGTGGTTCGCGCCAGGCCGAGCCCAAAGACGATCCGTGGGGCAGTGCACCGGCGTCCGGTTCCTTCAGCGGGGCCGACGACGAGCCGCCGTTCTGATCAACAACGAAAATTTTTGCAAGGAAGAGATAACCAATGGCCAAGTCCACAAAGCGACGGCCGGCACCGGAAAAGCCGGTCAAGACTCGTAAGTGCGTGTTCTGCTCCAAGAAGGGTAAGGGGCAGGTCATCGACTACAAGGACACCGCGCTGCTGCGCACCTACATCAGCGAGCGCGGCAAGATCCGCGCCCGCCGGGTGACCGGCAACTGCGTCCAGCACCAGCGCGATGTCGCCATCGCGGTGAAGAATGCCCGCGAGGTGGCTCTGCTGCCGTTCGGCTCGTCGACGCGGTAGGGGATAGACCAATGAAGCTGATTCTCACCGCTGAGGTGGAGCACCTGGGTGTCGCGGGCGACACCGTCGAGGTCAAGGACGGCTACGGCCGCAACTACCTGCTGCCCCGTGGGCTGGCCATCGTGGCTTCCCGTGGTGCCGAGCGCCAGGCCGAGGAGATCCGCCGGGCACGCGACGCCAAGTCCATCCGGGGTGTCGAGCACGCCAACGAGCTCAAGACCGCTCTGGAGAACCTGGGCGAGGTGTCGCTGCCGGTTCACGCCGCCGCCGACACCGGCAAGCTGTTCGGCTCGGTCACCGCGGCGGATGTCGTGGCTGTGATCAAGAAGGCCGGCGGCCCGAACTTGGACAAGCGCACCGTGCAGCTGCCCAAGGCCCACATCAAGTCCGTGGGCACGCATCCGGTTGTCGTCCGGCTGCACACCGGGGTGGAAGCCAAGGTGACGCTGTCCGTCGTCGCGGAATAAGCACCGCGCGGAGGAGTCCGTAGCGGAGTAGATCCGCCAGCACTCGATCGCCCGGGTGGGAGCCTGCAGAGGTTTCCGCCCGGGCGTTTGCTGTATCTCTGGCGAACCCGTTGCGGGCAACTCTGGACAGCGAAGCACACTCGGTGTTAACCGGGGCGGTTCCTGGGCGCAACACAACACGCCCGGGACGGCAACCCGGCACGACACGCCGAAGAACTTCCCATACACAATGACTGACAGCCCCCATGGCACCCTGAACTGGGAAAACAACAGATCGCCAGGGATTGATCCACAGGTTCTCCCCAGAGCCTCAACACCGCGACCGAGACCTATCCCCATACCATCCACAGGTTGATCAACAGGGGTGGTTTCGGGCGGCGCCAGCAACGTCTACCGTGATGCGTCGCAGCGCCGTCACGAAGCTTTGTCGGAGCCCTGTTTTACAGTTGCAGTACCGATTCGAATAAACGTTCGAGCCTGTCGTCAGGCGGGTCTCGGAAGGGGGTGGGGAGTCCGTGGCGGTGGTGGACGACCTGGGGCATCCAGATTCGGAGATGGATGGTCCTCCGCCTGGGGAGGACTTCGGCCGGCAGCCGCCGCAGGACATGGCGGCCGAGCAGGCCGTCCTCGGCGGCATGCTGTTGAGCAAGGACGCGATCGCCGATGTACTCGAGCGCTTGCGTCCCGGCGACTTTTACCGCCCGGCCCACCAGAACGTCTATGACGCGATCCTCGATCTCTATGGCCGGGGTGAACCGGCCGACGCGGTCACCGTCGCCGCCGAGCTCGATCGCCGGGGGCTGCTGCGCCGCATCGGCGGAGCCCCCTATTTGCACACCCTGATCTCCACCGTGCCCACGGCGGCCAACGCCGGCTTCTACGCCGGCATCGTGGCCGAGAAGGCGCTGTTGCGCCGGTTGGTGGAGGCCGGCACCCGGGTGGTGCAATACGGCTACGCCGGGGCCGACGGTGCCGATGTCACCGATGTGGTCGACCGGGCGCAGGCCGAGATCTACGACGTCACCGAGCGGCGCGCCTCAGAAGACTTCGTGGCCCTCGAAGATCTGTTGCAGCCCACCATGGACGAGATCGACGCGATCGCCTCGCAGGGCGGTATCTCGCGCGGTGTACCGACCGGGTTCACCGAATTCGACGAGATCACCAACGGCTTGCACCCCGGGCAGATGATCATCATCGCGGCGCGACCCGGCGTCGGGAAGGCACTCGCGCTCGATACCCCGCTCCCGACACCGAACGGTTGGACCACGATGGGTGACGTCGCCGTGGGCGACCATCTCATTGGTGCCGACGGTGAACCCACGCGCGTGGTGGCAGCCACCGACGTCATGCTCGGCCGCCCGTGCTTCGAGGTCGAATTCTCGGATCGCACAGTGATCGTCGCCGATGCCCAGCATCAATGGCCGACAGGTGACGGTATCCGCACCACGGCTCAGTTGCGCCCGGGTCTGCACACGATTACCGCACCGACCTCTGGTGGGGGAGCCGCGGTGCTGGCGCCGGTATGCCAGGTGACGACGGTGCGCCGCCTGCCCAGCGTGCCGGTGCGGTGCGTGGAGGTCGACAACGCCGCGCATCTGTACCTGGCGGGTCCTGCCATGGTGCCGACGCACAACTCCACCCTCGGCCTGGATTTCATGCGGTCCTGCTCGATCAAGCACCGGATGGCCAGCGTCATCTTCTCGCTGGAAATGAGCAAGTCCGAGATCGTCATGCGGCTGTTGTCGGCCGAGGCGAAAATCAAACTGGCCGATATGCGTTCGGGCCGGATGAGCGATGACGACTGGACCAAGCTGGCTCGCCGCATGAGCGAGATCAGTGAGGCGCCCCTCTACATCGACGACTCGCCGAACCTCACCATGATGGAGATCCGGGCCAAAGGCCGACGGCTGGCCCAGAAGGCGGATCTCAAGCTTGTGGTCGTCGACTACATGCAGCTGATGAGTTCGGGCAAGAAGTACGAGTCACGCCAACAGGAAGTTTCGGACTTCTCCCGCAGCCTCAAGCTGATGGCCAAGGAACTCGAAGTGCCGGTGATCGCGATCAGCCAGCTGAACCGCGGACCTGAGCAACGCACCGACAAGCGTCCGCAGGTCTCGGACCTGCGTGAGTCCGGCTGTATGACGGCCAACACCCGAATCTTGCGTGCCGATAACGGCGCCGAGGTGACGTTCGGTGAGCTGATGGAGACGGGGGAGCGTCCACTGGTGTGGTCGCTCGACGAACGCAAGCGCATGGTGGCGCGCCCCATGACCAACGTGTTCTACAGCGGCCACAAAGAGGTGTTCAAGCTCCGACTGGCTTCGGGGCGTGAGGTGGAAGCCACGGCCAATCATCCGTTCATGACGTTGGACGGCTGGGTTCCGTTGGGTGAGTTGGCAGTTGGAGACCGGTTGGCGACGCCGCGGCGGGTTCCCGAGCCGGTGCAGACCGAGCGGTTGCATGACTCCGAGGTGATTATGTTGGCGCACATGATCGGTGACGGGTCGTGCGTCAAGCGCCAGCCGATCCGCTACGCCAGTGTCGACAAGGTGAATCTGCTTGAGGTGGAGATATCGGCCCGGCACTTCGGAGTGACCGCGGTGCGCGACGAGTACCCGGCGGCCCGCGTGACGACGATGCGGCTCCCGGCGCCGTACCGCTTGACGCACGGCAAGCGCAATCCGATCGCTGCGTGGCTGGACAAGCTCGGATTGTTCGGTAAGCGCAGCTACGAGAAATTCGTTCCCAAAGAGGTTTTCGCGCTGCCCGATGACCAGGTGGCGTTGTTCTTGCGGCATCTCTGGGCCACCGATGGGTCCGTGCGCTGGGATGCGACGGCACGGCAGGCGCGCATCTACTACGCCACGACGAGCCGGCAGCTCGCCGACGACGTGGCCCAGTTGTTGTTGCGGGTCGGCGTGTACTCGCGCATCAAGTGCGCCAAGAAAGTCGGCTACCGCGATTGCTGGCATGTGCTGATCTACGGAGGGGACAACCAGCACCGATTCCTGGCGCACGTCGGTGTGAACGGAGAGCGCGGCAGCAAGGCGCGCGAGGTGTTGCGGCAGCTGGAAGCTGCCGAGCGCAACCCGAATCTCGACACCGTGCCGAAAGAAGTTTGGCAGCAGGTGAGGTCAGCGTTGGTGCGCAAGGGCAGCTCCGCCATGTGGAAGCACGCACCGAGCAGGTCACGCTTACACCAGGCGGCTGCCATACTCGACGACCCCGAGTTGCACGACCTGGCGCGCAACGATGTGTTCTGGGATGAGATCGTGGAGATCACCAGCATTGGTGAGCACGACGTGTATGACGGAACCGTGCCAGGTACGAGTAATTTTGTGGCGCAAGGTATTACAGCGCACAACTCACTCGAGCAGGATGCGGATATGGTCCTGCTGCTGCACCGCCCCGACGCGATCGACCGGGAAGACCCGCGCGGTGGCGAAGCCGACATCATCCTCGGCAAGCACCGTAACGGCCCGACCGCGAACATCACTGTGGCGCACCAGCTTCACTTCTCGCGGTTCACGAATATGGCGCGCTGAGCGACAGCCGCCGCTACTTGTGTGCCCTGAGCCTGCGTGTAGGCACAACGCCGATCCCGGACAAGTGAGCACAGCGCCTATGAACTTGAACTGCAGGGCCCGCCGCCGACTCAGCGCGATCACGTGCTTCGCCTTGGTTGCGGTACTCGGGACCGGATGTCACGTGAGCCATCCAGATATGCCCACCGACTCCCGCCGAGCAGCAGACGCGCTGAAAACCTTGCCGTCACTAGAAGAGACCCGCGCGCAAGTCGAGTCCGCCATTGAAAAGCTCGGGCGACAGATCACTGCCATCGCTCCGTCTGTGACATGGGAATGGCGGCGCGAGGACAGCCGCACGGGATGCAAGCCTCCCTACGAACAGTCCGATGGCGCAGAAATATTGCTACGAAAGTACGTGTCGGACACGCCCATTCCTGAACAGAACTGGAAGCAGGCCGTCGACCTGGCCCACCAAACCGCTTCTACGTTAGGCACAACTGAGCTCACCGTGTTCAAAGACCAACCCAGCAATCACGACATGGAATTCACCAGCACGACAGGGACAACGCTGCGCTTCGGATGCCAAGCCGCAGCTCTGATCACCGGCAGCACCGGCTGCAGACTGCCAAGCAAATACGAGTAGCGGCCTTGATATCGTTTGCAGTGCGCATGACGCCTCACCAAATTGGTGCTGGCGCCTATCTGCTCTGTCACTGGCCCGCCTCGATAGCAGCGACCTTGGTAGCGGCCTCTTCTCCGCACAAGCGCTGCAGGTCGACAGGCCCGGCGGCGAGGAGGGCATCAATACGTGTATGCAGGTCCCCTGAGGTGAGGTGGGAGTAGAGGTTGGCGCCAGGGCAGGCGGTGTCGGCGAAGTCGCGGTGCCCACCGAGGGTGCCGCTGGCCAGGTGGAACTGTTGGGCAGCCCAGGCGAATGCCGTTGCTGCACCGTTGAGTTGGGCTTCGGTGGCGGTTTCCTGGTCGAAGTCGCCCTCGCAGAGGACCAGGAAGTGTCCAGCGGGGTCGTAGTTGGTTGCGGTATCGCCAGCGAGCTCCGGGCTGCGTAGCTCGTAGATGTTGCCGTTGCGGTCAACGCCGACGTGGTAAGCGATGTCGATCCATCCCCGATCGTTCTGGTGGTACTGCTGATGCTGGCGTAATCTGCTGGGGGCATTGCGGTTGTCGCCGAGGACAACGGCGGTGTGGTGCAGCGTCATTCGGGTAATGGTGTGCGGGCGTCCACCGGTCCTGGCGGGTGCCGCGCCCCAGGCTTGACGGCAGATCTCCACCATCGGCTGTGCGCCGGCCGTCGTCGCGGTGGGTGGGCCAGGTTCCAGTGGTAGCGGACTGACCGCGATCGGTTCCGGAGGTAGGGCCGGCGTCGTGTGTGTCGGCGACGCTGCGGGCGCCGAAGTCGATCCGGTTTTACCGGCGCAAGCACCCAGTGTTGCGGCCAATCCGAGGCTGCCACTGAGCTGGAGCAGCCGTCGCCGACTCAGCGGATCAAGCCGCGGCCCGTCTCCGCGACTGGGCTGTATCTCCATCGCCGTTACGATACGCAGCAACTCAGCACGCCAGGGGCTCGTTGGCAAAACTGGCCGAGATCCGGCGCGGAGGGATTCACGCACGATGATGGGCCGTAAAAGGCCTGATCAACTCGGTGCCGCTGGGTAATATGCGCCCATGTCGATTGGCGAAGGGCAGGTGTTCGCCGGCTACCGCATTCTGCGATTGCTGGGAACCGGGGGAATGGGCGAGGTCTATCTCGTGCAACACCCACGGCTGCCCCGTCAGGAGGCGCTGAAGATTCTGCCATCGGCAGTCAGCGCGGACCCGCAGTTTCGTGCCCGGTTCGCTCGCGAGGCCGACATCGCCGCGACGTTATGGCACCCGCACATCGTGGCCGTCCACGACCGCGGTGAGGACGATGGCCAACTGTGGATCACGATGGACTATGTCGACGGTAAAGACGCCGCTCAGCTTCTGCGGAACCGCTACCCACACGGTATGCCGCCCGTTGAAGTGTTCGAAATCGTTTCGGCGATCGCCGAGGCACTCGATTACGCCCACGAACGTTACCTGCTGCATCGCGACGTCAAGCCGGCCAACATTCTGCTCAGCGACAAGCGCCAAGAAGATCGGCGAATCCTGTTGGCCGACTTTGGTATTGCCCGTGACACCTTCGACAGTGGCGGATTGACCGCCACTAATGTGACGGTGGGCTCAGTCGCCTACGCCGCACCTGAACAGCTCACCGGTCAGCCGCTGGATGGCCATGCAGACCAATACGCCTTGGCTGCGACAGCGTTTCACCTTCTGACTGGCACCCCGCCGTTTTCCAACTCCAACCCGGCGGTGGTGATCGGCAATCATCTGTCCTCACCACCTCCGCGGTTGGCCTCCATTCGCGCCGACCTCGGTGATATCGACGAAGTGCTCGGCAAAGCGATGGCTAAAGAACCACACCAACGGTTCGATACCTGCCGGGCTTTCGCCGCTGCACTCACCCAGCGAGGGACCCGCGTCGCTGGCTCTGGCGATGCCACCCAGCTCGGTGTCCCGGCATCGTCCGCTCCCACTATGTATGCGTTCCCGACGTCTGCGGCTCCCGAACCAGTTGTGCGCCAGGAGCGGTCATCGCGGCGATGGCCGCTGATAGCGGCAGCCGTCGCTGCCGGATTGCTGGCCGTCGGGCTAGTTGCGTTTCTCGGTGCCCGATTGGGCCAGCCGTCTCCGCCCGCCCCAGAACCTCAACCGACGGCCTCACCATGGCCGGAAACCATCGGCACACAAGCTCCGCCACGCACCGTCACCCAGACCGCGCCGCCCAGGACCGTGACGCAACCCGCCCCCGCTCCAGCACCGCCGAAGCGCACCGCGCCGCCAGCAGCGCCAGCCCCGTCGGGCGATTTGGGCTTGCAACAGCCGATGAGCCGCCCAACCTGCAACGGCCAATACATCGTCATCTTGGGCTCAGTCACCACCCCCGGCCTATATGAGGCGGGGGTACAACGTCTTTTGGACGCCCACCCAGGTGCCTTCTACCTCCGCACCGACCAAACGTGTCCTTCATTGCGGGCCGCCACGGAAGACGGAAACCCGATATACGCGGTGTTCGTGCCCGGCGGAACTACTCAAGGCCAGATGTGCGCCAAAGTGCGAGCCTACGGTGGCGACGCCTATGGGAAGGTGCTGGATTACGTCACCGACCCCGGAGCTCCATTCCGTTGCTGAATCGCAATGGCGCAGGATGATAGGGCCGCAGATTGCTTCCAGCAGCGCGGGCCGCAGCTTGTCCCACACTTGAAATGGGTCGGAGCCCCGGAATACTTCCCTGATCACGGCTGACTGCATCAACACTGAAACACGGCCGCCGGGAATCAGTTCGGTGGCGACACTGAAGGCAGGGCATCCACCACGGGCGTGTTCTGCGCCGCCGCCACCCACCATGTCTCGCCCCGCTGGACCAAGACATACATCGCCATCTCACTGAATCCACCCTGCAGCGCACTGCGGCGAATCTGCGCCACCACCACTCCCGGTGCCGGGCAGACCGCCTGCGCGAGTTCAAAGCGTGAAGCCGGCACCACCGGGGGTCCGCTCATCATCCGATGATGGATCGGGTTGAGATTCGAATAGCCCTTGAGCACCATGCCTTTCGGGGTGCCCCATAGGATGTCCGCGGCGAACATGCTGTCATACACGTCGGCGTCTCCGGTATCGCCGCCACGTTGAAGATGTTCGATCAGATCTCGCACCGCTCGTGCGCCGTCGGCGGTTGGCCTATCCACGTGCGGACGTTGAGTCGTCATCGTTGCAACGTATAACCGTAAGCACACTTGAGGTCAATGAGCTGCTTTGGCGCGACCGCCCAACTCCGGGACGTCGATCAGTGCTTCGAGTCGACGAACGACCTCGCCGCGCGGTGAATCGTCAAGCCTGGGCGTTTGTCTTCAAGCACGGTCCGGATACTGGGAAGCGCAAAGTTCTGCGGAGATGGTGGACGGCGACCCGGGCAAGGAGGCGGGGTTCCAGGAGGCGCTGCGGTGGGTCGACCATGTTCACGACGCGGACGAGGCGCTCGGTGACGACGATGTCGTCGGCGGCTTCGAGAATCTTGCGGCGTCCCCACTGCAGAACATGGTGGCGGATCTTCTCCGTCGCCCCTCGCCGGGTTGTGTGCTCGTCGGGCTGGTTGGCCGCCCACACCGGAGCGATCATGTGTGCCAGCGACTGGTAAAACTTTTGCGGGTCAATGGCTCCGTGGTCGCGGAGGTGGGTGTGTAGCGCGTGCGCGTGTCGTGCGGCCATGGTGACCCCTTGCCCCTGGAGAGGGTCGAGGCAGCACAGCGCGTCACCGATCACGAGTAGGCCGTCAGGGTGCCGGGCGCAGTGGTCGTAGCGATGCCAGGTGCCGCCGGGGTAGCGGTAGACCGCGACATCTGAGAGTGGCACGGCCTTGCGAAGTGCCGGTTGGATGTGTGGAGGCGCGAATTCCTCGGCCAGGGCGATCATTTCGTCGAGCGTTGTCGGCGGTGTCGGGTGCGCGCCGGTGTGTGTTGCGATGGTCAACGTCCAGGTGCCGTGTTCGCCGGCGGCCAGCTTACCGCGCCCGCCGCCGCCTGACGGGACGACCAGGACCAGGCGTTCAGGGAAGACGTCCTGGTCGGGGATGGCGATCAGCTGGCTGTAGTACATGCCGTGCACGGTGAACGTTCGCTTCGGTGGCCGCTCGTAGCCGAGCGTTTCCAAGAGCATCGGAGTGCGTGTCGCGCGCCCGGTGGCGTCGACGATGAGATCGGCGTGCAGCGCCTCGACTGCCCCGGTCCGCCGGTCGTGGATTGTGACACCGGTGATCCGATCAGGCTGGCCGGCAACAAGTTCGCCGGTGTCGTGACCGTCTTTCATCGTGACGTTCGGCCGGGCCGCCACCCTGGCACGCAGCGCGAATTCCAGTAGCGGTCGCGTCACCAGGTAGCTTGCCAATGCGGCAGGATCGGCCACCGGGTCGGTGCGATTGAAGGCGTATGGGCCGTTCCGGATGTGCATGCGCTCACCGAGGCGGGGGCCGTCGAGGGCGTGGCCGCCCGCAGCGATCACGTCGTCGATCAGGCCTGGGACCAGTTGCTCCATGGTCTGCTAACCCCGGGACAGCAGGCTGTGCAGGTGCGGCCCCTGTGGGACTCCGCGGCGCTGGGATGGCTTGTCCGGCAACCGATCGCGTTCCACAACCGTGACGTTGTGGCCGGCCTCGGCGAGCGCGGCCGCGGCAAGTAGCCCGGCGATGCCTGCGCCGAGGACAACGCAGTGGTCAGCCATGTGCACGCCTCCCTGCGTGTCGAACTGAGCGATGCCGCCGACGCTAGCACTAGATTAAGAAAAATAAGACCAAACTAAGTAAAGTCTAAGGCTTCGATTGTGAGGAGGGTATCGGGTGATCGGACGAGGTGCAGGAACGGACGGCGGCGTCGCGCTCGTCACCGGGTCGTCCCGCGGTATCGGGGCTGGGGTGGCTCGGATGCTCGGTGCGGCCGGACTCCACGTCCTGGTGAACTACCGTGAGAAAGCCGCTCGGGCGAATGGTGTGGTTGACGAGATTCGCGCGGCGGGCGGACAGGCGTCGGCCGTCGGCGCTGACGTCTGTGACGATGCGGCGGTCAGGGCGCTGATGGCCGACATAGGTGAGCGATTCGGCGCGCTCGATGTGTTGGTACTCAACGCCTCCGGCGGTCTAGAGCGCGGAGCCGATCCAGGTTATGCCATGCGTCTCAACCGGGACGCGCAACGGCAGCTCGCCGAGCTGGCACTCCCACTCATGCCGCCAGGTGCGCGAATTGTGTTCGTCACCAGCCATCAAGCGCACTTCTATCCGGCAAGGCCGGTGCCTGAAGGCTACGAACCCATCGCTCAAAGCAAGCGTGCCGGCGAGGACGCGTTGCTCGCCACGAAACCGGCTCTTGCCGAGCATGGAATTGCGCTCAAGGTGGTTTCTGGCGACATGATCGACGGGACCATCATCGTGCGGTTGCTGCAGCGGCGCGACCCCGATGCGGTCGAGGCCCGCCGCAGACAGGCGGTACTTCCGACCGTCGGGGAGTTTGCGGCCGAAATCACCCGAGCGGCATTGGATTCCGACCATCGCGACATCACTTATGTCGGCGGCGCGGATTACCTGGGCTAGACGTGCCCGCCGGGGAACATCGTCTTGACCACCTGAGTCATGGTGTTGCGGGCGGAGGCGGCATCGCCGGGTTCCAGGGAGCTCATCGCCATGACGTACCGGTGGTCGGCACCGATCGCGCCGGTGGACACGTGTAGCTGGTTGGGGCCGTTCCAACAGCAGAACCAGCCTTGTTTGACCGCAACGGGCTCGGCGTAGAGCCCTTCTGGGATGCCGAAGCGTTGCGGGTAGCCATCGGTCCCGGTCGGTGTGGATTGCGCAAGGTTGCTCATGATCACGTTGGCCTGTTCGGCGGGCAGCCCGCCACTACCGTCCAACAGCATGTTGTAGTAACGGACGAGATCGCTTGCGGTGCTCTGCGTGACGTCCCAGTGTCCGTTGTAGGGCGCAGTGGTACCCGACAACCCGTAGCGCGCCACGACGCGCGAGATGATGGCGTTTCCGCCGCTGCGGTCCCAGAAGGTCTGGGCTGCACCGTCATCGGAGGAGCGCAGCATGACGTCGAGCGAGTTGCGATCGGCGTCAGTCAGTTTGGTCTCGCCCTTCGATACCTGCAACAACAGGTCGTCGGCGATGAACAGCTTCACCACCGAGGCGATCGGGAACGGTTGGTTGGCGTTGTTGGCAATGACCTGGCCGGTGTTCCGGTCAAGGAATGCGACCTTGATGTTGGCCCCGGAGCTGGCGGCATCGGCGGTGGCTTGCCGGGTGCGGGCCTCGAGCCCCGCCAGTGGCGCCAGGGGCTGGTCGATGGGAGCCTGCGGCGGCACGGTGACCGGAGCCTGAGGAGCGACAGCTGTTGCCAAGGGGGCGTTCTCACCTTCCGGTGGCATACCCCAGACCTGGGCCTCGCAGCCAGTGACGAGCATTGCCACGCCCAGCACTGCCATGCCCGTCATCGCCCACTTCGACCGCTGCCGCCGCACAAGTCCTCCAAAGATCCCGAGCCAGGTGAGCTGAAATCGACCTTGCGCCGCTCACGGGGTTGTCCCAGCTTAACGGGCCGCCCATTGGATCTCGTCGAGCGCGCATTGGTCCTCGGCGGTCATGGCCGCCGGCTCACGGATGCAGGTTCCATTGGCCGACGTCGCCGGCCAGGGCGTCGTTGACATCGACGCGGAGACCGCCGACTACCGGGCCCGGATTCGAGGCGGTGTCGATGACTCGCTGGTAGAGGACTGCGGCGGGGTGGACCTTGCCGCCGGACCAAGACCGGGTCTGCCAGGCCCACGCTTTTCCGGGTGTGCCCGACTTCCCGATCACACCGTCGGCGATGGCCCACTGGCATGGGTTGATGCCCGCGTAGATGCCGGTGCGTTGCACTCCGAGCACCGAGTTGATCCCGCGAAACCACGGTAGGGCGACGGTGTTCCAGGTGTTGCGGTCGATGTCGTCGTCGACGCTGAAGAAGATCGGTGCGCTGCGTCCGCCACCCGCTGCGGTGTGCAGGCTCCAGGCGGTGCGTGCGTCGGCGACGCCGCCGGGGTACCCGCGGGTGAAGTCCGACGGTGCCGTCCCGCCGGGCTTGCCGTACTGGAAGTTGCTCACGATCACGAGTCCGGAGGCGGTGAGTTGCCGGGCGTAGGGCAAGGTGATCGGCTTGGCGCCGAAGGATGATCCGGGACGTGACGTCGAGACGTAGTTGATCACTCCGGAGTGGCCCGCGGCCCGGATGTCCTGCGCCGGTATCTGGCGCATGGCGAAGTCGATCAGGGTGGGAGCGGCGGCGGACGCCGGAGGCGCGCCGATCGCAGCACCCAGTCCGGCCGCCGCCGAGACCGCGGCGGCATAGCGCAGCGCGTCACGCCGGGAAACCTGCACGGCGCGATGTTAACAAAGTGACGGCTGTTGCCAGAGTGAGCGCGCTGAGGGATGCCGGGTTGTTTTCGATCGGTTATCTGTCTCCGGCGCGCTCACGGCTGGTCGATCCGGGTCACCACCCCTCGGTCACCGTCCACCCGCACCCGGTCCCCGGTCTGGAGAACTTGGGTGCCCACCAACGTGTTCACGACACAGGGCAGTCCGTATTCGCGCGCCACCACGGCGCCGTGCGACACCGAGCTGCCGATGTCGGTGACGAGCGCGGCGATCACGGTGAAGTACGGTGTCCACCCCACGTCGGTGACGGGCGCGACCAGGATCTCGCCACGTTGGACGTGACGGGCATCCGTGACCGACTTCGCCACGCGCACGGTGCCTTCCACGCAGCCACGGCTGGCCGGCCGGCCGACGATCTGGTTGGCGGCGAGCGTGGCGGGGGTTGGCGCGACGACGGGGGTGGGCCGGCCCACGGAGACGTCGTCGAATTCGAGGGAATCCTGAAACGCCAGGGCCTCTCGGCGCGCCAGTGCGCGGGTTGTCAGGTCGGTGATGTCCTCATCGCTGACGACGTGGGACAGTTCTTCGCGGTCGAAGAAGAAGACCAGGTCGGCATCGGGGAGCCGACCCGATTCGGCCAGCACCTCGCCCAGATGGCGGTACCCCCGCTTGAGCGCGTGCGCCATCAGCGCCATCTTGGATTTCGTCTCTTCGCGTCCGCGGGCGCCCCCTTGGGCGAGTCGGGCCAGCAACCTGATGGCCCGGGACGTGGGCTTCTCGGTGTGGCGGTGGATCGGAGCACTGTCGGCGGAGTCGAGGGCCGCCTGCAGCATCACCTGCATCATGGCTCCCAGGCCGCCCGGATCCTGGGCCCAGGAGGGATCACGCATGCACAGTTCCCGGTATCCGCGGTGACCGTGCCGAATCAGGAACTGGCGCAACGCCTCGCCGCCGGAGTTTGCGGCGTCGCGCAGCTCGGTGACCGCTTCCTCCGGTGTGCCGGACAGAAACCGTTCCGCGGCCAGCGGGTCAGCGGCCAGGGCGCGGACCACCGACTGGAGTTGGTCGAGCATCATCGCGCTCTCGACGTCGGTTGCCCCGGCCATGAGTCGCATCGCCTCGGCCTGGCCGTCCTCCTCGGAGCGCCCGTTCTTGAGTGCCTGACGGACCAGCGTGCTCTCGAGAATATTGGCGGCCACCGCGGCCCGCGACGACGAGCGCACGTGGGTCAGCGTGACGTCGCAGTAGAGATCCACGCCCGCCTCCAGCTCTCGCAGGACACTTCGTGCGTCGCGACTGGTCGGGATGCTGAAGCCGGCTATCTGGTCCTTGAGCCGTCGGATCGCCGGACCGGCGGACAGCGCATGAGAGGTCAGCCGGACGGTGTTGACGAGCCTTCGGGCGAACGGCTGTGGCGGTTTGGCCTCCAGTTCGTCGACCACTCGCCCACAGATCGACATCGAGAACTGTTCGCGCGAATTGCCGAGGATGCCCGAACTCAAGGCGGTTCCCTCGGTGAGGTTCAGGAACATGTGTCCGTAGAAGTAACCGACCTGAAGCCAAGGCTTTTCGTAGCGTGGCTGAGCGCGCGCCACCACCTGTGTCGTCTGCATCGCGTAGTCGATGGCGTACCCGGACACCGCCGCGGTGAGCGGGCAGAACGCCCCCGGCATCATCTCGCCGATGTTGCAGCGGGTGTAGACGTGCGTCTCACCGGCCACCGGTGAGTCCATTTCATTGAGATCACCGGGCAGGGTGGTGATCGGCCGGGCCTGAAGCCACCAGAGTGTGCCGGATCGGTCGATCGCCCATTCGAGATCCATTGGCTTGTCCCAATGACGCGCGGCGAGCAGGGCGCCGGCCCGAATCTCGCTGACATCCGCCGTCGTGAGGACGGGTTCCGGGCCGACTTCGCGTACCGCGGTCGAGCCGTCGGAGTTGAGGATGATGTGGTCAGGGGAGGCTGAACCGTCCACGAGTGCCTCGCCCAGACCGGCGATGGCATCGATCACCATCAGGTCGCGCCGGCCCGTCGTGGGGTCCGCCGTGAACACCACCCCGGCGGCGCGCGCGTCGACCATCTGCTGGACGACGACGTTCATGGTGGCCCTGGATTGTCCGCTGTAGGACGAGGCGCGTTGGGAGTCCACGGAGTTGGCGCATTGGCGGACGGCGGACATGAAGCCGTCGACGGAGTCGACGCCGAGCACCGTGTCGTATTGCCCGGCGAAGGACTGGTCATCGCCGTCTTCCCCCACCGCCGAGGATCGAACGGCCACCGGGGTGGCGCCGGCCGCAGCCATTTGGGAGAACCGGTCCACGGCATCATCGAGGGCACCTTGTGCGGAGGCATCGGCGATCACGAATCCCACCGGGACAGACAGCCCGAGCCGACGCAGCTCGGCAAGGCCGGCTGCCTTACCGCCGAAGCGGTCGTCGGTGATGGAGTCGAATTCGATTGGTGTAGCGGTCATATCGTCAACCCAGCGCATCCACGATCTCGGCGAGCGCCTCGACGGCGATCGGGCCCGGCTGGTACAGACAGATCCGGTCCGACACCCCCTCGACACGATCACGGATGTGTGCGGCGATCTCGCCGGGCGTGCCGCAGGCGGCAATCGTGTGCAGCATCTCGTCGTCGATCAGGCCGGCCATCTCCTGCCAGCGGCCCTGCTTGGACATCACATTGAGCTCGGGCTGCAGATCGCCCCACCCGTGCGCCTCGAGTACAGGCCGGTAGGCGGGGGTGGAACCGTAGAACGCCAACAGCATTCGGGTCGAGAAGTGGTCGTCCTCGCGTCCGGTGCCGACCGACACGATGATCTCGGGCACCACCTCGAAGCCGTCCTCGCTGCGACCCGCCGCGGCCAGCCCTTCCCGCACCGCGGGCATCGTCGTCTCGTGCAGGAACCGTTTCGAGCCGAACGGCATCACCAGGAGGCCGTCGGCAACTTCGGCGGTGGCCCGGGTCAGGCGTGGACCGAGCGCCCCCAGATAGATCGGCGGAGGACCGAACGGGTTGGGCCCGGGTTTGAACGTCGGTGTCATCAGGGTGTGGCGGTAGTACTCGCCGCGGAAGTCGAGCCGCTCGTCCTCGTTCCACGAGGCGAAGATCGCCCGCAGCGCCCCGACCATCTCCGTCATGCGCGCTACCGGACGGTCGAATTCGACGCCGTAGCGCTTCTCGATCTGTGCGCGTACCTGCGTGCCCAGCCCCAGGATGAAGCGCCCCTCCGAGAGGAGTTGGAGGTCGTTGGCTTGATGGGCAAGCTGAATCGGGTTGCGGGGGAACGCGATCGCTACGTTCGACATGATGTCGAGGCCTTTGATCGAGGATGCCAGCACCAGCGGTGTGAACACGTCGAAGGGCCCCTCGAAGGTGAACACACCCGACGCGCCGGCTTCTTTGAGCAGGGCTGCGCGGTCGACCGCATCGGTCGGTCCGAACAGTGCCGTCATGATCTTCATCTGCTGCCTATCCCGCCACGTCGGTCCAGTCGGAGAAGCCCGACGGATGGTGCGGGCCGATGATGCCGTGCTCGAACAGTCCGGCCCCCTCACTGCGGCTGCCGTCGGCCTCGATGCACACCGCCTTGCCGACATGGTCGATCAGGCTGAACGGCGCGCGGGCCATCACCGCGGGGTCGGTCAGGTCGAAGTCGACCCGTTCGCTGAACGGGCCGTCTTTCCAGGTGCCGTGCGCCCAGGACGAATCTCCGCCGTAGCCGGATCCGAAAGCGATGGGCGCGAACAGCTTCGACTCGACGTCGATCTGGATCCGGTCCCCGCTGCGGTTCATGAATTCGACGTGAGCGCCGTGGGGGATGCGGGTCCCCGGCGTGTAGTGGATCGTGGCCCGCACCCCGTCGAGCTGTTCCACCCTGCCGTCCCGCCAGCGCCGGGTGCAGTCGTAGAGGCTGCGGTGCCCGTCCGGATCCTCCTGCAGGATCAGGAACAGCTGGTAGTCGTCGAAGGCCAACGGCAGGTAGAGCCACCACATCCCGCCGAAGGCCGCATCGGGGCGGCCCGCGGGTTCCGGTTCACCGATGGGCCGGATGCCCCAGGACCGGTCACGGCTGCCGACGCTGGTGGTCGCGTCGACCGTCAACCGGTCGCCGTCCACCTCGATCCAGCCGTCCCAGGCGCCGACCTGGGCAAAGCGGCACGCCTGCAGCGTCACGCGCCGCTCGGTCAGCATCTCGTGGGGGCGTTCCAGTGCGGCGGGGAACAGCCCGCGCCACGTCAGATCCGCGGAGATGCCCTCGGTTTCGGCCACCGTGAGGTGCAGCTGCTGCAGGGGCTCGACGACGTCGAGGCGATAGCCGTTGACGTTCTGGTTCAGCCGGTCGTCGTCGATCGCGTCGCTGAAGTGCACGGCCGTCTGCGTTTCACCGCGCCGGATGACGAAGTATGCGTCTTTCACGCCCAAGCGGGGGTAGTAGCCGATCCCGGTGAGCGCCATGAAGTTGCCGGCACGGTCGAGCACGTTGAAGTACGACCGATCGTAGAAATTGCGGTCCGATGTGGCGGGCGAGGTGATCGGCGCCGGCACCTGATGGACCGGGAATTCGTCGAGCGGGCTCAGATTCACAAGCTCTCCATAAGATACGATGTGCATTGTATCGGAAGTAGGTGGAACCATGACAGCAGATCAGCGAGACGATGGCAAGGTGTCGGGTCGGCCTCGCGACGCGAGGATCGACGCCGCGATCATCGCGGCCACCCGCGAACTGATCCTGCAGACCGGATACTCCGCGTTGTCACTGTCCGCGATTGCTGCACACGCCGGCACCACGACGGCCGCCATCTACCGGAGATGGTCGGGCAAAGTTCATCTGGTCCATGAGGCGGTGCTGTCGGAAGCGGTGCTGTCCGACCCGGTGTTGGCCGCGCCGGACGGTTCCGGAGACATCCGGCAGGACATCCGTGCGCTCGTCGAGACCATCCGGGCGATGTTCGACCGGCCCGAAGTGCGGGTGGCACTGCCGGGTCTGATCGCCGACACCGTGGCGGACCCGGAACTGCACAACCTGATGATCGCCCGCCTGGCCGGCAATCTGACCGAGTTCGAAAACCGCTTCGGAGACGGACGCCGCGGGGGTGAGGACCTCCCCATGCTCGCCGAAGTCGTTGCGGGCAGCGCCATCTTCCGGATCTTGATCCGCCAGGACGCCGCACTCGACGACTCATGGGTGAACGCGATGACCGAGATGATCACCGAGCGCTGGCCGCCCGAACGCAGCGGACCGACGGTTACGGCGTCGGAGCCGGCGTCACGTCGGCGCCGCCCGCACTCTTGACCGAAGCCTTCGCGCGGTTCTCGGCCCGTACGGCCTTCTTGCCCCGCACGAACCCGGTCGGGGAGATCGACACCGAGACCAGCGCATCCTCGCCGTTGACGAATGGGTGGAACCCGACACCGGCGCCGCCGCGGCCCTTGACCGGGATATCGGCGACTTCGGTGACCTTCCAACCCTTTTCAGAAATGGACAGGATCGCCTCGCCGTTGCCACAGGACACCGGAAGAGCCGCGATCACGGTGTCTTCCGGGTCGCCGGCCGCCAGCTTCACCCCAACCACGCCGTTGCCCGCCACACCCTGTGGATTCACCGCGGCGGGATCGATGCGCAGGATCTTGCCGCGCCGCGTCACCAGCGCCAGGTGATACCCCTCGGGCAGCACCCCGGAACACAGCAGCCCGGTGATGTCGGGTGCCACCGGGATGTCGCGAATCTTGAACGGCAGACCGTTGCCCGCGGTGAACTTGACCCGCCCGTCGGTCCACACCGCCCAACCCAGGCCTGAGGTGAGCAGTTCACCGTGGCTGTCGGAGAACACCCCGCGGTCGTCCAGGCGCCAGGAACCATTGACCTTCCGCTCGCGCGGGCCGTCGTCATCGGAGTTCGATGCCGTCGGTGTGGCATCGAAGTCCAGCACGGTGCGACGGTCGAACTCAGGGCCTTTGAACAGCTTTGCGGTCTCCACCAACTCTTTGTCGATCACCACCCGACGCGCATCGGGATTGCCCACCAGTTCGGTGAGTTCGGCGAACTCGGCATCGAGCTTCTCCGCCTCGGCCTGCAACTCGATCACGTCGAGTTTGGTCAGCCGCCGAAGCTGCAGGCTCAGCACATAATCGGCTTGTGCGGCATCGATCGAGAACCGCTCCTGCAACCCCTGGCGGGCCTCGTCGACGGTTTCGGAACCCCGGATCACCGCGACGGCGGCGTCGATGTCGAGGTGGATCTTCATCAACCCGGCAATCAGATGCCGCCGCGCGGTGACCTTTTCCAAGCGGTACTCGCTCCGGCGCAGCACCACGGAATCGCGCAGGTGCAGGAAGGCCGAGATCAGTTCGCGCACCGACCACCAGCGCGGCACCCGGTCCTCGTCGAGTGCCACCAGGCTGGCGGCGAACGTCGACTCCAGCGGCGTGAGGGCCAGCAGTTGCTCGCGGATGGTTTCGGCGCTGTGGCCGCGTTTGGCGGTGACGACGATGCGCAGTCCGTTGCGGCGGTCGGTCAGATCGGACATGTCGGCCACGCCGGACAACTCGCCGGACTCGACCAGGGCCCGGATCCGGTCTTGCACAGTGTTACTCGCGACACCGGGCGGCAGCTCGGTGATGATGCAGTTCTTTCCGTCGACCGACACCGTCCCGCGCACCGTGAACTGGCCCCGGCCCGTGGTGATGTACTCCCGCAGCCCGGCCGTGCCGACCACGGTGGCCCCGCATCCCCAGTCGGGACCGGGGATGAGCTTGACCAACCTGTCGTCGGTCATGTTCGGGGTTTTCAGCAGAGCCCGGCACGCCGCGATCACTTCGCGCGGGTTGTGTGCGGGCACCTTGGTGGCCCACCCCTCGGCGATGCCGACGGCGCCGTTGCACAGCAGGACCGGCCACTGGGCCGGCAGCCAGGTCGGTTCGGTCCACTCACCGTCGAACGTCTGGACCATGGGAACGGCGTGGCTGTCGAGTTCGGCGGTCAGTGCGGCGCCCGGCGCGGACAGCCGCATCTCGGTGTAGCGGTCGGCTGCGGGGATGTCACCTTGGATGCGCGGGAAGGCGCCTTGTCCGTCAATGACTTTCACGCGCTGGAACTCGGCGGCCATCAGTGCCGCGGCCCCGTACATCGATGCCCCACCGTGGGGGTGCAGGTTGCCGGTGACTGCCGAGCAGATCTTCGACGACTTCTGCGGCTTGTTCCCGGGCAGCAGTTTCGAGTCGTGCATCTGATAGAGCAGGCGGCGTTGGCCCGGTTTGAGGCCGTCGAAGGCGGAGGGGATGGCCCGATCGCTGACGCTGTAGAGCGCGAAGGTCAGCTGATAGTGGTTCCAGTAGTCGTCGGCGCTCTGGTCGAGCACCAGGTCTTCGTTCTGTTCGGGAACGTCCAGGGTGGCGGTCAACTCATGCTCCTAGGTGAGGTCCAGCGCGGAGGTGTCGACACGGGAGGCGATGTCGGCCATCCACGTGCGCCGGCCCTCCGGCGGCCCGCCGAACAAGATGTGGTGCAGCTTCTTCTCGCTGTCATCGGAGTGAACCCGGATCACGGTGCGGCGCTGTGGATCCAGCACGGTGTTCCAGAAGTCGTCGGCGTCCATCTCGCCGAGGCCCTTGTTGCGCTGTACCTCCACTTTGCGTTTGGAGGTGGCCTTCATCTGAGTCACGGCGGCGTCGCGTTCGGACTCGTCTTGGCAGTAGACGCGCTCGTTGCCGTCTTTGACCACGAACAGCGGCGGCAGCGTCACATACACCATCCCCGCCTCGACGAGCGGACGGTAGAAGTCGAGGAACATCGAGATCAGGCTGGAGTTGATGTTGCCGCCGTCAGGGTCGGCGTCGGAGGCGAACAGGATCCGGTCGTACCGGCACAGTTCGGGGTCGCAACTGTCTCGGATCCCGCAGCCGAGGATGCGTTCGATCGCGTCGAACTCGTCCTTGGCGCGCGCCTTGCTCAGGGCGAAGCCGTAAACGTTGGGCGGCTTGCCTTTCAGCGGGAAGGCGGCCTGGAAGGTGGCATCGCGGGCCGCCTTGATGGTGCCCAGCGCCGAATCACCCTCGCACAGGAACAGCTCGGCGCCGGACCCGCGGCCAGTCTCCCGGCTGGGCAGCAGTTTGGGCGGCAGAGACAGATTGGTACCCAGCCCTTTGGCTTTCGATGCCGCACGCGACCGGGCCTTGGCGCCCTCGGCGCTGCGGCGTGCCCGGGCGGCCTCCAGCGCCAGCTTCGTCCACAGTGTGACGGTGTCGCTGTTGGCGGGGTTGGCCGCCCAGATCGTGACGCTGCGTGCCACATCGGGGGCCATCGCCACGTTCAGCGATCGCGACGACACGGCGGTCTTGGCCTGCGAGTCCCATGCCACATCGGGTGCGCGAGTGTCCACGGCCAGCGCGGTGACGGCCGCGAAATCCTGTGCCTCCGGGCCGTCCTCGCCTTTGGCCAGACCCAGGTCGCGGATGCGGGAGGCACGATCGGCCAGGGCTTCGGAGAGCCCCTTGATCGCGGCGGTCAGGTGTGACCCGCCGTTGGGGGTTCGGACGGTGTTGCAGAATGCGGCGACCGTCGTGGGTTCGGCCGGACCCGCGGTCAGTGACCAGCGGAACGGGGTGGGGCCGCGGCCGGTCGAGTATTCACCCCGACCCTCCACGACCGCGCGCACGCCGGGTAGGGGGGTGCCTGCCGCGGTGCACATGAGGTCGAGCAGGGTCTCGGTGCCCCACGGGCCGTTGAACGGCTCGATCAAGGCCGGCGGTACCTCGCTGCCCGGCCAGCCTTCGTCGACGACGGTCAGGTGCACCCCCGGTGACATCCGCGCGGCGGCATGCGCGCGCAGCAGCACCTCACCGATGTCGAGGTTGGACTCGGGGACGACGGCCGGGTCGAACAGGATGCGCACCGTGGTGCCGTGCGCGTCGGGCTTGCGGTTGCCTGCGCCGCGCAGTTTCTGTGTGTCGGCCCGGGTGAACGGCGCGTCCGGGTCGAACTCTTTGCCCTCGAATGTCCCGGGATAGCCGTGGCCGAAACTCTGCAGGTAGGTCTTGCCGGCCCGGCGCACCGACACGTCGGTGCGGGCGGAGATGAACACCGCTGCGGCGGCCCCGATCCCGTTGAGCCCGGCGCCGGTACTGGTCGCGTCGTTGTGCGCGGAGAATTTGCCGCCGGCACGTGCGGTGCCCAGCGTTTTGACGATGCCGTTCTTCCCGGTCACCGGGTCGGAGTCGACGGGCAGGCCGCGGCCGTCGTCGGCAACGCTGACCGATCCGTCGGCGTGCAGGGTGATGGTGACGGTGGATCCGCCGTGGCTGGGATCGGCGACCTCTTCGATCGCGTTGTCCACGAGTTCGCGCAGTGCGGTGTTGAGCACGTCGAGACCCAGGTTCACCGCCGGCCGCAGGCGCGTGTGCTGGACATCGTCGAGCTCGGTGATGTCCGCGGCGTTGTAACTCACTGCTGTCCTTTCCACCAGGGCCTATGCCGCAGCAATCGGCGCCCGTCGGAGTGTCACCACGCGTGGCTCGCTGCCGCCGCGCGGCCACCCTGTGGCGCGGGTGGCGTAAGCATTCTGCCCTGCTCTGCCGACAGGGGGTCTTACCGCCACGGCCTGGAACCGACACAACTGTGCCGTCGGCTACCGTCGTGTCGCGAAAATCCGCCGCTGGTGCGAAGGGGTCAGATCACCCCGGAAATCTCGGCTTCCACCGGAATGTTGCAGCGATTACGAAGGTCGACGGCCGGCGCTCGGATCGCGTCGAGCTCGGCGCGCACCTGGGGGTTCTTGTTGAGGTAGTCCTTGGTCTGCGCGGCCACGTCGGACTTGCCCTTCCCCTGCAGCCCGGTGAAGAACGCGTTGACGTCAGGGTGGGTGAACAGATACCCGCTCATGTTCGTCGAAACGCCGGCCATCACCGCTGTGACGTCAGCGGTGGTGCAGTTGGGCGGTGCGGCCGAGGCGGTGGCCGCTGCTCCGAGCGCCGTCGCCGTCGCTCCCAGTACGGCGGCGACCCGACAAAGCGAATGCGTAATAGGCGTCACGGGACTCCTCAATCATCGGATTCGGATTACGAGCAGCGTGGTACGTGATTGCCCGCAACCATAACGCGGGTGAGGATAAAATACGGGACTTATGGCAGACCAGCGGGTCAAGGGTTGCCGTGACTATGCTTTGGCCAAAAGGAGAGGACTCTCGCAAATGTTGCAGCTGCGTAAGATTCTGATCGGGAGTGCTGTGTTGGTCGGTACGGCAGCCGCACTGTTGGGCGCGCCGAGCGCCATGGCGGACCCCTCGCTGTTGCCCCACTGTGAGGTGACGGGGGGAAGTTCGATCGCCGGCGGACAGACCACGGATTGCGCGTCTGAGGGAAACACTCAGATCGACGCCACTCCGGGGGTCTATCCGGGTGAGGAAGAGTTCTACGGCTTCCCGGGGTTCGGCTTCATCTGATCTGGTTCCAGCAGGCCAATCCTGTTGGAATTCACTGATTTCGCGCAACGGTCGGGTGCGGCGGAAGGATGATTGGTGTGCTGATCAGGCGATGCGTCGGGTTGGCAGCGGTCGCGATTGTCCTATCGTGGCTGGCCGTTGCGCCGGTAGTGGCGGCGAGCGCATCGGCCCAGCCGGTGCCCCCGCCCGAGCCGGACGGCACGGCGCAACCGGTGAGCGTCGCGGTTCATCCGTTGGACCCATTCGTGATGCGGACCAGCAGTGGGGAATTCACCGGGTTCAGTGTCGACCTGTGGGATGAGATCGCCCAACGAGCCGGATGGACCAGTGACTACCTGGTCACCGATGATGTGCGGGGACAGCTGGCGGCGGTCGCCGACGGACGCGCGGACGTTGCGGTCGGCGGTATCTCGCTGACCTCGGAGCGAGAGCGGGTGTTCGACTTCTCCCAGCCGACCCTGGACGCGGGTCTGCAGATCATCGTTCCGGTTCAGGACACGCGGCCCGCCGTACCCGGGTTGGGTGGTTACCTGGACTTGCTGCTCTCGCGCACCATGCTGGTCTGGCTCAGTGCCGCCGTGGTGATCAGTGTTCTGCCTGCCCACATCTTCTGGCTCGTGGAGCGGCGCAGTGCCCGCCCAGAGGTGTCACGGGCGTACTTTCCCGGCATATTTCAGGCGTTCGGCTGGGGCATCGGTTCTCTGGTGGGGCGCCAGAGCTCTACGGCAACTCAGACGATCACCAAAGTGCTGGCGATTCTGTGGGGCTTTGCCGCCATCGTGTTCGTGTCGTTCTATTCGGCCAGCCTCAGCGCCACGTTGACCGTGGCGAAGTTGGACGCGAAGATCAACGGCCCCGCCGATCTCTACGAGAAGTCCGTGGCCACCGTGGCCGGGACGACAGCAGCGGAGTTCCTCCGCTCCATGGGTATTGAGGCCACGGAGACCTCCACCATCGAGGGGTCCTACCACCTACTGCGCGAAGAAGGCTATGACGCTGTCGTTTTCGATGCACCGGTGCTGCGTTACTACGTCGCTCACCGTGGCGAAGGAGTCGCTGTCACAGCCGGGCCGGTATTCCAAGACGAGAACCAGGGCTTTGTGCTCAGCACCAACAGCGCGCTACGTAAACCGATCAACCAAGCCCTGTTTCGCATGCGTGAAGACGGCACCTACAACCTGATCAAAGAAAAATGGTTCGGTGACGACGCCGCGACCGCGGCGGGTGCGGGCTAGTCCAGCCAACCCATCTCCATCGGAAACTGGCCTTCGACCAGGTGCCGTTTCAAGACCTTGCCGGTGGCGGTGCGGGGCAGCTGATCCACGAACGTCACATCGCGTGGGATGGAGAAGCGGCTGAGGCGGTTGCGGACGTAGTTCTTGACGGTGTCTTCGTCTATCGAGGCCCCTTCGGTGCGGACGACGAACGCCGCGAGCCGCTGGCCGAACTCTGGATCGGGAACGCCCACCACGGCCACATCCGCAACCTGGGGCAACACGGCGATGGCTTCTTCGACCGGGCGTGGAAAAACGTTCTCACCGCCCGAGATGATCATGTCGTCGTCGCGACCGGCCACGAACAGGCGGCCACTGCCGTCGATGTAGCCGAGATCTCCGGTGTTCATCAGCTTGTCTTCGACGGCAGGTGATTTGGCATTCGTATAGCCCTCGAACAGCATGTCGTTGCCGACGAAGATGCGACCGACGGCACCGGCCGGCGCGACGCGGCCGGCCTCGTCCAGGATGGCGATGCGGGTGCCCAGCGGTGGCCGGCCAGCGGTGGTGGGGGCGACGCTCAGGTCGGCGGGGTCGGCGATCGTCGCCCACGACACTTCGGTGGATCCGTAGAAGTTGTAGAGGACATCGCCGAAGATTTCGATGAATTTGGTGACGGCGGCGCCCGGAATCGGTGACCCGCTGCTGGCGACCACCTTCAGCGACGATGTGTCGTATTGCTTGACCACCGCGGCGGGCAGTTCGAGGATGCGCTGCAACATCACCGGAACCAGGATCACGACGGTGCAGCGTTGGCGCTCAATTGTTTTGAGACATTCTTCGGCATCGAACCGCTCCATCAGCACCACCGTCGCGAGCAGCGGCGTGCTCACCTGCAGCGCAGCCAGCCCCCAGGTGTGGAACAGCGGCGCGCACAGCAGCATCACCTCGCCGTGCCGCAGCGGCATACGCGACAACATCGCTGCGATGGCGCCGAAACCGGGTGGCGTGGGCCGTCGGGCACCTTTGGGGGTGCCGGTGGTACCTGAGGTGAGCGCTACCAGTTTGCCGGGTTGTTTCGGTGGCGGTACCGGTGTGGCGCCGGTACCGGTGGAAATCAGATCCTCCATCGAACGCCGTTGCGGTACAGACGAATTGGGATGTATCGAGATTCGCGGGATGTCCGCGGCGACGTAGCGCACCTCGGGTTCGAAGCCGTTGTCGACGAATATGGCGTCGATGCGGTGCCGGTTGACGATCTCTTCGATCGCGCGAGCGGCCAGCCCGGTGTTGAGTAACACCAGGTCAGCGCCCAGCTTGCTGGTCGCCACCATGCATTCGACCATCGCGGAATGGTTGCGGGCCAGGACCGCGAACGTGCTGCTGCTGGTGAAACCGATGACCGCGAGGCCGGCTGCCAATCGGGTGGTGCGGTCGGCCATGTCCCCGTACGTCGAGGTCCCGTAGTTGTCGATCGACGCGGTGGTGCGTGGTGATCGCGCGGCGGCCGCCGCGAGTCCACCGGCCAGCGTGAACCCCCATTTGGCGAGCGAATTGAGTTGGCGAAGGCCGCGATCGGGGCGTGATGCGCGCACCACACCGCTGGTGATCATGGTCTTGAGGACGTTGAGTTGCAGCGATCGCCCGTCGCCCATGTTGACCAGCTGTGAGGTGGGGTTGCCTTCGAGATAGTCCGAGATTCGTTGCAGCCCTTCGCGGATCCAGCCCTCGACGGCGTTGTCGCCGGCTTTTGCGATGTCGGGGTGCAGCGTGCCGATCGCGAAGATCCTCAATGCGATCCGAGCGCTCCGGCCCTCGGGCGTCAGACGAATTGAGGCAAAACAGCGGCCTGTCTGTGTGGCGTCGAGGCGCAACTCCATGCCGGTGAGGCGCACCGTCCGGCGCATCTGGTGGACGACGACGGCACCGCGGGAGGTCGACAGCCGTACCTCGAAGAGCTGAGGGTCGCCGGCGGCCTGTTCGCACGAACCGACGCCGCGGAAGAACCGCGGGTACAGATGTGGTGCCTCCAGGATGGGCCAGATGTCCGGGCATGGGTGATCGAGCGTCGTGTCGACGGCGATCACGTCTCGTGCCACGGTGGTTTCTGCCAGGGGTTGGTAGTTAGCTGTGACTAACCATTGTGGTCCATTCGCCCCCGGTACGTGCCGGTTTTGCCGACGCAGGCGGATGTGACCGTTCCCCGAGCAACGTTCAGCGCTGAGCAGAGCCGAGCGGGTCCAGCTGGCGGGCGGTGGCATCGTCGGCGGCGGTGGACAAGCTGAGGGCTTCCCACCGTTCGTCGGCGGCGAGCAGGTCTCGCCCGGCTGCGGTGGCGTAGCGGTAGGCATCGGGTCCCACCAGCAGGCGGGTCGGCGGCTCGGGCATCTCGACGATTTCGAGCACCAGCGCGGCCACCTTGGCGGGGTCGCTCGCTCCGAGGTTGTCCGGACTGCTCATCGCGGCGGCCGCGCCTACCGTGGCGGCGTACTCGTCGCGCACGGGCGCGATACGCATCGAGGAACCGGCCCAGTCGGTGCGCATGCCGCCGGGTTCCAGCACCGTGACGTTGATTCCCAGCGGCGCGACCTCCTGCGCCAGGACGCCGGAGAAGCCGGTGACAGCCCACTTCGAGGATTGATAGGCAGACAGGCCCGGGCGCACCAGCCGTCCGCCCACCGACGAGACCTGGATGATGTGTCCGCTGCGCTGGGCGCGCAGAACCGGCAACGCAGCGCGGGTCAGGCGCACCACGCCGAGGAAGTTGGTGTCGACCTGGGCCAGGAAGTCGTCGAAGTCGACGTCCTCGATGGCGCTCATGTTGGCGTAGCCGGCGTTGTTGACCAGGACGTCGAGCCTCCCGAACCGATCGACGGTCGTATCGACGGCGGCGCGGACGGCGTTGTTGTCGGTGACGTCGAGTTCGACCACGGCGAGGTGATCAGGGTGCGCGCCGGTGAGGTCGTCGAGTGCCGAGGTCGAGCGGACGCCGGCGACGACGCGGTGTCCGGCATCCAGGGCGGCTTCGGTGATCGCCCGGCCAAGGCCGCGTGAGGCGCCGGAGACGAGGAAGACATGTGAGGGAGTCATGCCATCCATCAGAGTCCTCGATTATCATCGAGTGCAACGATTAGATTCAATAGATCCCATCTATCAGATAGATGAATCGGTCCGGTGGAATCGCGGCCATGCCGAGGGCTACGCTTCGGTCCGTGACGGGAGCCGCTTCACGGCGCGATGTCCTCAGGTACGCGGCGCTATTCGCCCCGGTGCTGGCCGCACCGGGCGCACTGGCCGCGACCACCGGAACCAAGGCGGCGTCGGCAGAGGGACTACAGCTCGTCGATTTCGCTGACCGGCTGGTCCAGCCTGAGCAGCTCAAGTCCGCGGGTTTCGGTGGGGCACTGGTCTATGTCTCCGAACTGCGGCCCGGGGCCACATTCGATTTCAAGCCCGTCACCCGTGATTACGCGGACCGGCTGCGGGCAGCGGGCCTGCAGGTCGTCAGCTGTTACCAGTTCGGCAAGCCGGGATGGCCGACGCCGTCGGATTTCACCCGCGGCTATGACGGCGGAGTGTCCGATGCCCGGACGGCGCTGCATCTTCATGGTGCCGCCGGCGGCCCGGCATCGGCTCCGATCTTCTTCAGCGTCGATGAGGACATCGATGCGTCAACCTGGAAAAGCCAGGCTGTTCAGTGGTTTAGGGGGATCAACTCGGTACTGGGGGTGGGTCGCACCGGAATCTACGGCGGTCGACGCCAGTGTGGCTGGGCCATCGGCGACGGCGTCGTCGGCGCCTCGACGAGTCGGGGCCATCGGTGGGCCTGGCAGACCAAGGCCTGGTCCCAGGGTGAGCGGGAGCCGGCCGCCGTGCTGTTTCAGCGGGAAGTGGTCACCGCGTCCGATCCGGGTTTCGTGATCGACGGCATCCACGTCGATGTGAATGATGTTCTCGCACCGGATTTCGGCCAGTGGGATCTGGCGAGATGATGCACCCACAGCCCTGGCGGCCACGCACCGGCAGGACCGCCTGAACCCGCGCTGACCCGCTGGATACCCTGGGCGTTGACATGCACCGGCCAGGAGGAACCATGACCAACACCGACATGCTGGGCGCCGTCGCCGACGGCGGAGCGGCGATGGAGCAGGCCGTCGCCATCTTCATGCTGCATCCGGAAAACTTCGCCGCCAGTATTGCTGCCGGCTATGAGAACCCGCTGGCCGGCTATGTGGCCGGCCGCGGCGGCGTGCTGGGCGAGGCCAGTGGCGCGACCGTCGGCGCGGTATTCGCGGTGTTCGAGCCCAGCGGGCTCGCGGCGATGTGGGACGAGGGCATTGCGGTGCGCGGTGCTGCCGGTGCCGCACAACAGTATTGGGCCCAGGCTGCGGACTTCGGACGCAAGTACCTGGCCGGAGTCCAGGGGCTGGATCGCCTTGCCGCATTGGGGGAGAAGGTGATCACCGCAACGCCGACCGCCGGATTGCCGTTGTTCGCCGGATGGCGGGAGATGCCATTGGCCGACGACGCTGCCGCCCGGGCCCTGCAGGTGATGTTCGTGTTGCGCGAACTGCGCGCGGGCGTGCACTTCAACGCGCTCACCATCTCCGGGATCACCCCGGTCGAAGCCCACATGCTCAACAAGGGCCATGACTACACCACGATGTTCGGCTGGCCCGAACCGTTCGCCGACGGGGCCGACAAGGCGGATCGCTACGCCGAGATCGAACAGGCGACCAACCGGCGGATGACGGAAGTCTTCACGGCCGCTCTTGATCCGGCCGAGGTCGAGGAAATCGCCCGACTCGGTGCGGAGGCGCTGAGCGCGTTGAAGGCCAACGTCCCCAGCTGACCGGCGCGAGCATGCGGTTGAGGCCGGAGGAACGCGAGCAGGTGTTCGCGGCGGTGGCCGGCGAGCGGAGGTCGATCGCCGATCTGATCGCCGGGCTGGATGCCGACCAGCTGGCCACGCCGAGCCTGTGCGCCGGTTGGGACGTCAAAACCGTTGCGGCACATCTGGTCAGCGATTTCGTCGACGGTTTCTGGGGTTTTCTGGCCAGCGGTGTTCGGCACGGGGGCATCGACCGCGGCATCGACGCACTGGCCCGTCGCCGTGCGCAAGCATCCGCGTCCGAGATCGCCCGCACTCTGCGTGAGCGGGCGGACCATCGACTCAGCCCGCCCGTCACCGGACCGCTGTCGGGGCTCACCGATGTTCTGGTGCACGGTGCCGATATTCGGATTCCCCTTGGGCTACCGCATGATCCGGACCCTCAGTATGTCGCGCGGGTGCTCGATTTCCTCACCAGCCGAACACAAGTCGGGTTCTTTCCGCACCGGCGCCTGCGGGGCATCCAGTTGCACGACGAGGTCACCGGGCGAACCTGGGGTCAGGGAGAGATGGTCACCGGGCCCGGCGATGCCGTGCTGTTGGCGGTGTGCGGGCGGACCGTCGCTCTGGACGGTCTGGCTGGGCCGGGGCTGCCTGTGCTGCGCTCGCGGCTTCTCAGCTGAAGCGGACGTTCATGGTGGCCAGCCCGAAGATCTTCTTGCCGTCGGCCTTCGCGGCGACGATGACGACACCGGTACGGGTCTCGGGGTCCAGCGACTTGACCTTGCCGCTGAACTCGATGTCGGCACCTTCCTTGGCCGACACGATGGCCGGCTGGGACAGCCGCACCGCGTAGCGCGTGACCGCACCGGGATCACCCGTCCATGTCGAGACGAATCCGGCGCCCAGACCCATGGTCAGCATGCCGTGCGCGATGACGTCGGGCAGCCCGGCCAGCTTGGCAATGTCCTCGTCCCAGTGGATCGGGTTGGCGTCACCGGCCACGCCGGCGTAATTCACCAGGTCGCCGCGGGACAGCCGGGTGTGGTGCACCCCGAGTTCGTCGCCGACCTTCACGTCGTCGAAGGACGGCGTGCCCGGCGTGCGGGTGGTGCCGCCGTCGGCGATCCGGATCTCACCTTCGGGACGCACCGTCTTCTGGTACTCGTCGTCGCCGACTCCGAAGATGTCGACGTCGTGCATCATTGCGCGCTGCACGGCGGTCTTGATCTCGGGGTTGAGGTCCTCGGCGGTCACACCGACGACGGTGGTGTGCAGGGTGTGCACCCGCTCGCCTGCGGTGTCGGTGAAGGTGTTGGTGACGGTGATCATGTCGCGCCCGGCGATCCGGCGCACCGAGGTCAGTTCGACGTCGACGTGCAGCTCGTCTCCGGCCACGATGGGGCGGTGCTGCTCGAAGACTTCTTCGGTCTGCAGGTAGGTGTCGTAGCCGACGACGATCGATTCGAACATGCGCCGGTTGCACGCCATGGCCGGGGTCGAGGTGAAGGTCAGCGGCGCGACCAGGCCCGAATAGCCCAGCTTCGCGGCGGCGTCGACGTCCCAGTGTGCGGGGTGGTAGTCCTGCACGGCACGGGCGTATTCGCGCACCTTCTCGCGGCCGACCAGGTAGAGGCTGTCGGCCTCGTAGTAGTGGCCGACACGGGCTTCGAGCGCCGATGCTTCTGGTGCTGCGGTCATGAATTTGCTCAACTTTTCTATCGGCCTGTTCGCTGAAGCCGACCAAAGCACACTAACGTCTGGCCGGAGCTACGCGTGCAACCGGCAGCGTTCGACGGGAGTCCACTACCCGAATATCTGCACGCAGGCCGATAGGGTTCGGCCAGGTTCAGCCGTCCGTTCGCTGTGCTGGCGTGGGGTACCGGTGTTCAGCGCCTGGGTCACCGAGCCACAGGACACCGTGGTCAACGAGGCCGGGCCGCCGCGGCCAGTCGCTGTTCGATGACCGCCAGCGCCAGGCCGGCCCAGTCGGCATTCTCTTCCTCGAACCGGATTCCGCGCAGCAAGGTCAGATACGGGCCGATGCGCTCGGCCTCGGCCAGGTATGCGGCTTCGGTGCGCCCGGCCAGTAGGTGCTCCTGCGTGCGCCGATAGCGCGCGAGCTTGGCGGTTGCCCACTGCAGGCGCTCGGCCAGCGCGTCGCGGACTGCCGCGATGTTGCCGGAATCCACGGCCTGGACCTGTACCAACAGGTCTTCTCGGATCGCCCCCGGTTTTGGCGGTGTCGCGGTGAATTCGAGCAGTGCCTGCCGGCCCGCTTCGGTCAGTGAGTAGAGGCGCTTGTTCGGTCGCCGGTCCTGTTCGACGAGCCGAGCCTCGATCAGTCCGTCTGCGGCCATGCGGTCGAGTTCGCGGTACAGCTGCTGGGGTGTGGCCATCCAGAAGTTGGCGACCGACGCGTCGAATCCCTTCGCCAGGTCATAGCCGGATGCTTCCCCGTCCAGGAGTGCGGCCAGGACTGCGTCGCGTAACGCCATGAGCCGATGCTAGCAGCGAAGTGATTAATCAAAATGTTGACTAGGTCATCGCGTCGCGCATAGCATCGCCGCTAGCCGATGAATCGAGTGAGGAAGGTGTCGCATGCACCCGTTCCGCGAGGCAGTGGAGGCCCGTGACGAGGCCGCGATCGAAGCACTGCTGGCCGACAATGTCGTGTTCACCAGCCCGGTCGCCTTCAAGCCGTATCCGGGCAAGCCGATCACCGCGGCGATCCTGCGCGGAGTCATGCGGGTGTTCAAGGACTTCCGCTACCTCCGCGAGATCGCCGATGCCGAGGGTCGCGACCATGCGCTGGTCTTCGAGGCCACGGTAGACGGTAAGAAGATCACCGGATGCGACTTCCTGCACCACGATGACGACGGCAAGATCGATGACTTCATGGTGATGGTCAGGCCGCTGTCCGGCGCGACCGCGCTGGCCGAGGCCATGGCCGCGCAATTCGATCGGATCAAACAGGAAGCCTCGGAAGAGATTCAGCGGCAAGCCGCTACTGCTTGATCATGGCCTGATCAACGTCCCCGCGTCCGACGCCGCCTTCTGCAGTTCCGGAATGGTCATATCGGCATAGTCGGCGTTGACCGGACCCGATGCGTTTCCCAGCCACGGCACTACGCCGGGGTCCGGGTTGACGCCCAGGTGGTAGGCCTGGATGCCGGGCAGGTGGTACTGCAGGAAGTTGACCGCGATGTCCACGACGAAGATTGCGGCGCCGATCGGCCCGGTGCTCAGCAGGGCCGCCGAGTTCATCAGCGGGTAGGCGGCTTCGGGATTACCGATCATCACGATCGACCCGTAGTGCGGCTTGGTTCCTCCGCCCGGCACGTACTCCGGCACGAATGGCTGGAGGCCGGGCAGGTCGGTGGAGAAATAGGCCGCGGTGTCGCCATAGGTCAGGATGTTGACGAAACCCGAGTCTGCGCCGTTGCCGGGCACCGTGCTGTTGAGGCCGGGGCTCTCAAATCCGATGCCGCCCACGCCCGTTTGTTGGGCGACATATGACGCTTCCCAGCCACCGAGTGAATGTCCGGTGACGAAGATGTCCTCCCTGCGGTAGCCCTGCTCGATGGCCGCAGCCTCGACCTCCTGCTGGAAGGCCACGGCGTCGGTGAATGCCTGCGGGGTGGTGTCGGTGAAGATCACCTGGGTGTCGGTTACCACCTGGGAAACCAGGATCAGTGGATTGTGGAGCAGATTCGTCCCCCCGGTGGTGCCCTGATAGGCGATGATGATCTGCCCCTCGGGCGTCACCCAGGCCTTGCCTGACATGCCGGTCAGCACATTGGTGGATTCCATCTGTTTGCCGTCGACGACGAACGGTTTCAGGTCGCCAGGGGTGCTGCCCCACGTGTACGCGGCGGTCGCGGCGTTGAGGAATTGCGACACCGTCGGGGTCTTGCCGGTGGTCGGGCCGTTGTAGGTCATGGCCGGCGGAACCGGTTGCACGTCAGGTGTTTTTGTGAGTCCCAGCTTGCCTTCGATCTCACGGAACGCCGCGAATACCGCGTCGTTGATCGGCGCGAAGTTGATCGGGCTCGTCGGGCCATTGGCCGAAACGGTGATGTCGAGAACCTGCAACACCGTGTTGACGATGCGGCCGGGCAGCTCGGCGATCTTGGCGATCGGCGACAACGGCTGTGGGGGCTCCGGCGTCGTCTTGGTGGTGGTGACCGCCGCGACCTTGGCGGTGGCCGGGACGGTGTTCGGGGCCGTTTCCGGGGCGGTCTGGTGGACCGCGATGAGCTGCGGAAGCGCGGGCGTGCTCGCCGGTGGCTCGATCTTGCGCGTCGGCGCCGCTATGGCCGAACGGATCTCATTGGTTTCGGTTTCGGGCGCCGCGGACGGGGCAACCGCTACAAGCCTCTTCGCTGTGTTCCGGTGCGAGAAGTCGGACTTGGCCGGCTTGGTGTCGCGGAGCTTTTCGCGCACGGCCTGCACGATTGATTCCTGCTGCGGCGCTGCCGAATTCGGCAGCGTGGTGGGGGAATCGTCACCGTCGTCCGCGGCGGTGTCGGGAGCTGTCTTGCCGGCTTTGCCGGCGGTGTCGGACGCGCTGGTCTTCGTCGGTGGTGAAGGCCGCTTCGGTCCTGTTCCACGCCGGTCAGCCGGCTTCTTGGGTCCGCGGCTGGTTCCCGCACTCGAGCGATTCGATGTCTGCCCCGATGAGGCCGACGACGTCGATGAACCAGACGACGTCGACGAACCGGTGGCGCCGGGATCCGCCCACGCCACCGGGTGCGCACTGGCGCCGGCGATGCCGATACCGATGGCGACGACCGACAGCGCGTACCGCAGCGGCAGACGTCTGGCGTTCTCCGGACAACGTGAACTGTGCGCCATTACCGATGTCCCCCTTGACATTCCCCGACGCTGTGAGCACCCGACGGTGATGGGGACACCGCCCGCAGCGAACACATGCCGGGTCAATATATGACATCGGCCGATGTCATTCAGGCGTTTTGCCCAGCCCGGTGAATGCTGCGAATTTCCGGTCCGGACCCACCTCAACCCGTCGTAGGGTCGGGTATGCGTTCGCTCAAGGGTCTGGCCGCGGTAATTGTCGGCGTCGCGCTGGTCGTCGGGTGCAGCACGACCACAGGAACGCCCGTGGCGCAAACCACCAGCGCCACAGCGTCCTCGCCGGATGCGTCCGAACCGACTCGCACGACAACCGAGTCGCCCACGGCGGCGGAGCCGACCGGCGCGCCGGTCGGTACGGCGGTAATGAGGGTCACCGGCGGCACCGCCCCCGTGACGATTCGCTACCGGATCAACGGCGGCGAGGAGCAGACCGAGTCGAGTGTGATGCTGCCCTGGGAGAAGCAGTACTCCGTCTACGAGAAGCTGGAGTCCGAAGTGGCCGCCGACGGCGGGAGTGAACCACTCGGCTGCTCGATCATCATGGACGGCGACAAACTGGTGTCGTTCAAGACCGAGGTCAAGCCGGTGTGCAGCTTCTCCTATTGGGGATAGCGATCTCGATTTGCCGACGCCGTCCGCCGCGGCCGTGGGATGGCTGCCAGACCGTTGCGGCGCACCGTCGTCATGAGGCTGAGCCACCACGGTCGGTCTGGATTGGGGTTGAGGCCGTTGGCGATCCGATGGATCTGGTCGGTATGCCACTGCACAATGAGCAACGCGTCGGCGCAGCCATGCAGGCCGCGATCAACTCTTGACAACATACAACCGATCGGTTGTATGTTGGACCTGTGACCGAGAGTGACGAGGACCGGGCGGACGCCCTGTTCCACGCGCTCGCCGATCGGACCAGGCGGGACATCATGCGCCGGGTGTTGGCGGGCGAGCACTCGGTTTCAGTGCTCGCGGCGAAGTACGACATGAGCTTCGCGGCAGTGCAGAAGCATGTCGCCGTGCTGGAGAAGGCCGGGCTGATCACCAAGCGACGCAATGGTCGTGAGCAGCTGGCCAGCGGTGACATGGAGGCGGTGCGGTCGGTGGCGTCCATGTTGACTGAGCTGGAGCAGGTTTGGCGTGGCCGCATCGCACGCATCGATGAACTGATCGCAACAGATCCCAAGGAGGACTGAACCATGCCCGTGACCGACGTTCAACACGATCTCGACAACCTCACGCTGACCATCACCGCTGACTTTGCCGCGCCGGTGCAGCGCATCTGGCAGGTGTATGCCGACCCGCGTCAGCTGGAGAAGGTGTGGGGCCCGCCGACATTCCCGGCGACGGTGGTCGACCACAGCTTGGCCCCGGGCGGACGCATGACGTACTTCATGACCGGCCCGGAGGGCGAGAAGTACGCCGGGTACTGGGATGTCACGGCGGTCGACGAGCCGACGAGCTTCGCATTCGATGACGGTTTCGCCGACGAGGATTTCAACCCGAACCCGGATATGCCGGTGTCCAAGAACGTCTACACCTTCACCGAGCACAACGGCGGCACCCGCGCGGTCTACGTGAGCACCTACGAGTCCGCCGAAGCGCTTCAGCAGGTGCTGGACATGGGTGTGGTCGAGGGCGCCTCGTCGGCGATCAATCAGATCGACGCGCTGATCGCCTAGCGGTGCGAGGGCTAGCGGTGCCGGCCGACCGGCGCCGCCACGGGGCGTGACTCGGCTTCGTCCTGCTCGGAGCTGCGATCGGGATCAGGCGCCAGCATCACGGCAGTGATCGGGACGCCGAGCGCGAGCAGGCCGATCACGAAGACCGGGAACAGGAACGAGAACACCTCGGGCCCACTGGGAACCGGCATCGTGTGATCGACGTTCACCCGCACCGCGGCCATACCGGTGTAATGCATGCCGGTGACGGCCACGCCCATCACCAGGCCGGCCACGAACCGCAGGCCGCGCGATTCGAGGACCAGGGTGAACCACAACGCCGCAGTAGCCGCGACCACGGCGATCACGAACGAGAGGACGACCAGGGTGGTGTCGTAGGTCATCGTGCCCTGCATCTGGACGGCCCACATGCCGGTGTAGTGCATGACCGCGACCGCCAGCCCGGTGATCACGCCGCCGGCCAGCAGCCGACGCAGCTCGAACTCGCGGCCGATGGTGATCAGCCCGACGAAGACCGCGACGATCGCGATGACCGCCGACGCGATCGTCCAGCCGAGGTGATACCGGACCGTACTGTTCGGGATCGTGAAGCCGAGCATCGCGATGAAGTGCATGAGCCAGATACCAACCCCGCCAATGGCGACCGAGGCCATGACCAGCCAACGGAGCCGATCGCGTCCGTTGGTTGCCCTGGCACCGCACCGGGTGCAGGCCAGCCCGACGACCGAGCCGGTGACCGAGACAACGTACGCCAGGAACAGCAGCCAGAGGCCCATGTCGAAGTGATGTACTTGGTGGTTCATGACAGGTTTCCTCGAGACTGTGAGACTGACGGGCGGTTGGATCTAGAAAGCGGAGGACGGAAGTCGTTCCAGCGCGAACGACGTGATGGCGATCAAGGCATTCTTGGCGGAATCGCGTTGCCGTGCATCGACGGTGATGATGGGCACGTTCGGGGACACCGAGAGTGCCTCACGCAGCTCCTCGATGTTGTAGCTCGGGGAGTCGTCGAACTCGTTGACAGCGATCAGGAAGGGCAGGCTGCGGGCCTCGAAGAAGTCGACGGCCGCGAAGCTGTCTTCGAGCCTGCGGGTGTCGACGAGCACCACGGCGCCGATCGCGCCATGGACCAGGTCGTCCCACATGAACCAGAACCGCCGTTGCCCGGGTGTCCCGAACAGGTACAGCACCAGGTCGTCGGCGATCGTGATGCGGCCGAAATCCATGGCGACCGTGGTGGTCTCCTTGCCGGGGATCGCCTCGAGGTCGTCGTGGCCCTGCGAGGCGTTCGTGACGAGGGCCTCGGTGCGCAGCGGCACGATCTCCGACACGGCGCCGACGAACGTGGTCTTGCCGACACCGAAGCCGCCGGCAATCACGATCTTCGTCGAAGACACCGTGGGGCCGGAGTCAGAGTGCGCGTAAGCCACTGAGGGTCCTTTCGATCAGTAGGCGCCGTTCTGCAACGGTCGAGCGGTCGGTCAGGGTGGCGTGTACACGAAGGTGACCGCTGTCCACCAGATCGCTCACCAGCACCCGGGTCACGCCGATGGGCAGGCCGGCATATGCCGAGATCTCAGCGATCGACGGACGGTTGTCGCACAACCGGACGATGACGGCCGGGATGTCGCCGGGCGCGCAGTCGAGCTCACCGGCCGGCAGCAGGGCCTCCACCGGAGCCTCGATCGGCACCTCGACCCGCGCGCGGGTTCGTCCGCCGGTCAGGGTGTACGGGCGCGCGCGACTGGCGGCCCGCTTCTGCTCGGGTCTGTCCATGCTCAGGGTCATCGAGCCCCATGCGTGCCGCGCGGCGTCGCCTCGACGGTCTTGCCCACCCGGTCGACCAGCAACGCCATTTCGTAGCCGACCTGCCCGATATCGCATGAGATCGAGGCCAGGGTGGCCAGATACGAGCCGTTGCCGACACCCATCAACAACAGGAACCCGTCGTCCATCTCGACGATCGACTGACGGACGTTGCCGGCCTCGAACAACCGCGCGGCGCCCGTCGACAAACTTGCCAAACCTGAGGTGACCGCGGCCAGTTGCTCGGCACGATCGGACGGAAGGTGAGAGTTCGAGGCCATCAGCAGACCATCGGCCGACACCAGGATCGCGTGAGATACACCCGGTACGTCGCGGACGAAGTTGGACACGAACCAGTCGAGGGTGCCGGAGGTCCCGGACGGTGTTGCAGCAGACCCCGCGGACCGTTCATGTGGTTGCGTGCCGGTGTTCATCGATCTCCTTCGATTCGGCTGTGTGCTGCGTCGGTTTCGGCTCGGCCCCTGCGTACGCCGGCCAACTGTCGGCTCAGGATGTCGCGGATGGCTGCGGGGTCGTTGGGCCCTTCGGCCCTGGCCTGCGATCCCGATCTTGCCTCATCCGGAACCAGGCGCGCTCCGCGTTCGCGAATCGGCAGCCCAGACGCGGTGTGCCGCTTGGGTTCCTGCTCGACGGCCTTCGCCGCGGCCGTCCAGCCGGCGTCGGCGGCGCTGGCCCACACGCGGTTTCGGTATTCCGGAGTGGTCGGATCCATCAGCCATTCCGAGGTCATCCGCTCGAAGATCGGTGCGCTCTCCAAACTGTCCGCCTCGATCGGCCATTGCTCGGATTCGGTAGCTTGGGCGGGTTCCGATGCCGGCGGCTTGGGGTTGCCAGAATGGGAATTGCCCGAGGTGAAGTAGGAGAGCGGATTTCCGCGCTGTGGACGCTCGGGTTCTTCAGGAGCTGCGGCCGGTGTCGGGGCGGTCAGCCCGTTCGGCGGTGCCGGGATGCCGGTTACACCGCTGGCGCCGGGCGAGCGTTTCGGCAGTCCGCTGGCAGTCGACCGGGCCGGGGCGTCCGGCCCACGTTCGGGCCGCTCCGACGCGGTGTGCGAGCCGTTGGTCGCGGCGAGTGCGGCGGTTCCGGCGGTGGTGTCCGCGGCCCGCCCGTTGGAGGCGGACCGTTGCGATGATTCGGTGAACGAGCCGTTGCGCAGATCGTCCAGCGTTTCGCCCACACCGAGGGGCGTGACCAGGGTGCCCGGCAGGTGCACGCTGGCGGTGACGCCGGGTCGCTCGGTCAACGCCGAGGTGGTCCGCAGCCGCACCGTGGCCTCGTGACGTCGGGCCAATCGGCCGACCACGAATAGGCCCATTCGCTTCGCGGTTTCGGAGGTCACCTCGCCACCGAGCGCCAGGCGCTCGTTCGCGGCGGTCAGGTCGTCCTTGGACATGCCCAGGCCACGGTCGGCCACCTCGACGAGCAGGCCGGCGTCGACGGCACGCCCCACCGTCACCATGACCGGTGAGTCCGGCGGCGAATAGCGCAGGGCATTGTCGAGCAGCTCGGCGATCAGGTGGCCGATATCGCCCGCGGCCGAGCCGGCGATCGAGACATCGGCCATGTGCCCGACCTGCACGCGGCGATACTCTTCGACCTCGGACATCGCGGCACGCAGCATGTCGGGGAGTGCGACGGGCGCCGAGGCACGGTGGCGTTCCACCGTGTCGGCGAGCACCAGCAGGTTGTCGCCGTTGCGGCGCATGCGCGTCGCAAGGTGGTCGAGGCGGAAGAGGTGGTCGAGCCGGGCCGGATCTTCCTCGTCGAGCTCGAGGGTCTCGATCAGGGCCAGCTGTTCTTCGACCAGTGACCGGCTTCGCCGGGACAGGGTCTCGAACATGTCGCCGATCTGCAGGCGGACACCGTGCTCGCCGGCCAGGTGAACGGCCTGGGAGTGGATGTCGTCGATCGCGCGCGCGAGCTGGCCGACCTCTTCATTCGTCCGGAACGGCAGCGCCTGGATCTCGGGCATGCGCCCGCCCTTGCTGAGACGTTGGATCTCTTCGGGGAGCTGGACTTGAGCGACCTGTAGAGCTCCCTGGCGAAGCCGGCCGATAGACCGGATCAGTGAGCGGCCGACCGCGAGGGCAAACACGAGGGCGGCCAGAACCGCACCGAGGATGATCGCGGTGTCGCGCAGGGCGTCGGACCGCAGCACGTTGGCTCGATGGTGCAGCGTGCCGTCGAGGTCGGCGGACAGGCGCTGCGTCATCGCGCGGTATTTGTCCACGCTGGCGCGCATGGCCTCGGTGAACGCGGGCGCGTGCACGCTGTCGCTGGACGGTTGCGTGTAGGTGTCGCGACGGATGTCGGAATCCTTGGACAACGCCGCGGCCTCGTCCGTGCCGGTCAGTCTGGCGAGGCGGTCGATGGCCGCCGCCTCTGCGCCTGCCGCGTCGGCCACCTCGGTACGCAGCTCGTCGGAATCGGCGAAATCGGGGGCGGCGATCAACACCCGCTGTGTCGTCAGCGCGCGTTGTGCCTCGAGGGTGTCCACGAGCTGGTCGGCAATTGGTCGTACGACGCGGTCATCGACCGTTGCCGTGGTCGTCGCGATCGCGGAGATTACTCCGGACGCCACGTCGGACGCTCGATCGGCGATCACCCGCTGCGGCAGAGGTCCTGCTTGGAGGTCGTCGCGCATCGTCTTGGCCGTCGAGGATGCCGTGGTGAGCCGTGCAGCGGCGGTCCCGTCGAACTCGGCGGACGTGATCAGGTTGTCGAGGGTCTTCGAGGCTTCGTCGAACTGTCCGAGTGGTTCCGCGAGCGGTGCGCCGGTTGCGGCCGCGTAGGCCAGCCCGTCGAGCCGGTCGACCAGCTCCACAGCGGGCACCACGATCACCGCGTTGTCGGAGGCGAGGTTCAATCGCGAGGCGGCCGACAACTCGCTGTAGATGCGGACAGCGCCGAATGTGGCCGCCAGCAGGATCGGCAACACCAAGGTCGCCGCGACCTTCCACCGCAGCGGCCAGCTCTCGATCGATGCGCGGGACGCCCGAGTCATGGTCGGACGCGCATGTTCTCCGACGCTCGGATCATGTGCATCCACAGCCGTACCACCCTTCACCGAGCTAATTGACGTTCCAGCAGGGAGCTCGGCCACGGGACAGGCTAAATGATAGGTAACGATTCCGCATCGACGGGGCTAACGGCGGCGCGTTCGCTGGCGTGCGCTCTTACTTTATGCGTGCTTCCCACGTGCGGGTTTCTTGCGAATGTAAGAAGATGCTGCGATTCTGGCCGCGCCATCAGGCGGGTTCTCCGCTTGGCCCCGGCGCGGGGGCCGAACTTCGGTAGCTGGCAGCGAAAGCGGCGATGATCTTGATCATTCGATCAGTTCGGCAGGTTCGCCCAAACAGCAAACATCGCCGCGAAAAATGTCAAATCCGTGAGTGTGAAATGCGTCTCTGTCGCGGTTCTTTCGGTGTGTAAAAGGTCATTAAGAGGGATCCTTAATGTGTCCACGGCCAACTCGATGCATTACCTCAGCTTGGCCGAGCACGCTTGGCACTGAACAGAAGTGCCGTGAAGCTCCACCGGAGGTCAGTGAAAATGGCGACAAAAGCTGCCGGTTCGACGGTCATCGAGCTGGCGACGCATCCGCTCTGGTGTTCGTCGCAGCGCTATTCGCGCGAGCTGGCCGCGGCCAAGCGCAGGCATCCCTCGTCCTACCGGGCCGAGTCTGACGACGACGCGCGCGATGCGGAATCTCAGCGCCCGCTGCAGTCAGGTCCGCGCACCAACGCTCTGGCGACTCCGCTGTCCTGCGCGCGGGTCCTCAAGTTGCTCGACGCCGTGGCTGAACCGTGATGAACGCTTGACCGAATTGTCTACGTGTGACTACACATTCGGACAGCTGCGGGCCCATACCATGATTACGTTCAAGATCATGGGGGCATCGCAGAGGGATCCAATTGAAGCGCGCGGTTTTTCAGGGTGTTCTGGTATTGGTCGTGGTCGTCATGACCTACTTCTCCGGCGGTGCCGATAGCGTCGACACGGCGGCGGTGAGCTTGCCGTTGACGTCGACCATCGAATCGGTCGCGCCGGCCCAAGGCGCCGTGGTCGGTGTGGGCCATCCCGTGGTGGTGACGTTCAAGAAGCCGATCACCAACCGGCCCTCTGTCGAACGCGCCCTCGGGCTGAAGTCGACGCCCGCGCGCACGGGAACCTATGAGTGGCTCGACACCAAGGTCGTGTCGTGGACCCCGGCACAGTTCTGGCCGGCGCACAGCACGGTGATGCTGTCGGTCGGCGGGCTGCGCACGGAATTCCAAACCGGCCCAGCTGTTATCGGCGTTGCCGACATCTCCGATCACACCTTCACCGTGACCATCGACGGACTCGGTGAAGACCCACCGATCGCGCTGCCGGCGCCTCACCACCTGCCGCATGCCGGCGAACCGGGCGTACTGCTGGCCTCCCTGGGGCGTCCCGAATACCCGACCCCGGTCGGCACGTACACGGTTCTCGGGAAAGACCGCACGGTACGGATGGATTCGAGCAGTGTCGGCATTCCTGTCGACGCCCCTGACGGTTATCTGCTCGATGTGGACTACGCGGTGCGCTTCACCCACCGTGGCCTGTTCGTGCACTCGGCGCCGTGGGCGGTCCCGTCGATGGGGCTGGACAACACCAGCCACGGTTGCGTCAGCCTTGTCCCGGCTGCCGCCGAGTGGTACTTCAACACGGTCAACATCGGCGATCCGGTCATCGTGCAGGAATAGTCGGGGGAACGAAAAGGCGCCCGGCTCGTGAGCCGGGCGCCTTTGTGGCGTCAAGTGGTGGGATTCGGGTCAGTTGCTCGCCGCATCTGCGGGACCGGGCAGTGTGGGCGTCCCGGCCACCGGGCCGCCTCCGGGTGAAACGGTCGGCACACCCTTTCCCGTCCCTGCCGCGGTCGCCACCGGAGCGGCCGCGGGGGCGGGCGCCGCCGCGGGAACGATGGGCGCGGCCGCCGGCACGACCGGCACAGGGGGCGCCAGGGGTACCGGCGGCGGCGCCAGGGGTACCGGAGGGGCAGCCACCGGAGGAGGCGCAAGTGGCACCGGCGGCACGGCTGCGGGCGCCGCAGCGGGAACCACCCCTGCGGCTTCGACGGCGGGAGCCGCACACGGAACGCCGGGCGCCGCACCGGCGGCCGCATCGACGCACTTGTACCCGCCTGTCTTGAGTTGCAGCGCTGCCGCGGCGTGCGGGCTCAGCGCCAGCGCAGCCACCGCTGCGGTCATGCACAATCCAGTGCTGACAACCGTTTTGACCGTAAAGTGAGCAAAGGTGGCCATCCCCGATCAGCTCCCTTGATTCGTGTGGAAAATTACATCGATGAAAATTGTGCCGAGCGCAACCGTAGAACCGTCGGGAATCGGTGTCCATACAGGTATTCAGATGGATGCGGGGTTGTCATGGGAGCGATTCGGAGTCGTGACCGCATCGTTTCCAACCGGGGGCGGGCGCCGTGATATCGATGCGCGGCAGCACCGCACCGTTGAGCGGCAAACTGTGATTCTCGCAAACATCACTGGCCGAGCTGCATCCGAATCCCCTTGGCCACAAGCTGTTCGAAGCTGTAACTGAACTCGCCGCGACGCCCGACGGACAACACGTAGCGATCCTCGCCTTCGGTCAACGGCACGCTGAACGTGAAGACGCAGCTGGCTGCGCTGCCCTTACCGGTCCCGAGTGTGGTGGTGGCCAGCACGTCGCCCCTGCCGTTCTTGACGATGACGATGGTGCCGGGGTTGACGTCGGAGTATCCGTTTGCGCCTTGGCATGTCGTTCCGTCGGACATGATCGCCTCCAGCCCGGCGTGGTCTGAAAGCGCGAAAGTACCTGTCACCGTGGTCTTCTCCAGTACACGGAAGCCCTTCGAGAAATTCGGGCAGAACATGTCGACGGCAATCTTGTCGGCCGGCAGCCCCTGCTGCGCCCCGCCGTCTTCCAGCTGACGACACACTCGGCGGGCGTGGGCGACGGCGTTGGCCTCGGAATTGAACTGATCGCTGAGTCCGGCGTCCCTCAGAGCGGCAAGGTATCCGGGTTCCGGTGGGGGCGGTGGCCTACGGCCCGCCACCAACAGGACCCACACCACCGCCGCGGTCATCACGATGATGGCGGCCGCCGCGGTGGTCCCCAGCCAGGTGGACCGGACGCCCGAGGTCTTCAACTCGAGGTAGTCGGGCAGCATCCGTCCCCCGGCGGGATCGGTCGAAACCTTCCTGCCGTCACGTACCCGGTTTGTCGGACGGCCGGTGACGAAGTAGCGGCCTTCATGGCGAGCGGTGGGGTCCGGCCGCCATCCGGTCGGTGTGGACGAGTGGATCTGCCCGCAGCGGCTGCAGGTGTCGGTTTCGTCGAGCGGGGATCCGCAGTACGGACAGGCCATCACTACCCGTTATATGCCGGTCAGGCCGTCTGCACAGCAACCCGTGCAGATTGCCCGCTGAGCAGTTGCACCAACCCCGCCGGTGCGCCGCCACGGATCCGACGTATAGCCTGCTGGCCATGACACGGGTGACGGTGATCACAGGCGGCGCAGGGGGCATGGGACTGGCGACGGCCAAGGTCGTCGGCCACGACCAGGCGGTGGTGCTGTGCGACGTGCGACAGGACCGGCTCGACTCCGCTGCGAGCACCCTGAGTGATCTGGGTATCGCGGCCACGATCGTCAATGCCGATGTCACCGATCGGGAAGCCGTCGATCGGCTGATGGCAACCGCGACCGGACTGGGCGACGTCGGCGCGGTCATACACGCGGCCGGGGTCAGCCCCAGCATGGGTGACGCCGAATACGTCATGAGAACGAATGCGCTGGGCACGCTGCATGTCAACGAGTCCTTTTTTGCCTCGGCAGCACAGGGCACGGCAATCGTCAACGTGGCATCGATGGCGGCACACCTGCTGCCCGAAGAAGTCGTTCCCGCGCAGTATTTTCCGCTGGCTATGCAGGACCAGGACCGTTTTCTGACCGAGATGCTGGCGGCGTGCGGCATGGCCCCGGAAGACATGAGGTCAGGCTTCTCCTATGCCATCAGCAAGGCATTTGTGAAGTGGTACAGCTCGGCGCAGGCCGAGCGGTTCAACACCCGAGGTATCCGGATCCTGTCGGTGTCACCGGGCTCCGTCGACACGGAGATGGGCCGGCTCGAAGAGCAAGCCGGAGCCGGGGCGATGGTGGCCGATGCCGCGATCCCGCGGTGGGGCAAGCCGGAGGAGATGGCGGATCTGCTGGCCTACTGTGCCAGCGAGCGGGCCGGTTATCTCACCGGTACCGACATCCTCAACGACGGCGGTGTCGTCGCCTCGATGCGTGAACGCGCCCGGGTGGCCGCCGGCAGCGGCTAGTCAGCCGAACTCGAGCAGCGTGTAGGCGCCGCGAAACTGCTTGGTGGGCTTGAACTGCCAGAACGCCGGGAAAACGGTGCCGAAAAACCATCCGCGGCCGTTGGGCATCGGCAGGTCGTGTACGGCCGTGATACCGGGCACGGTATCGGCCAGAGTTGCCAATTGCGCGGGTGAGAGGCTGAACGGCATCGGTGGCACGCGGTAGTGCCGCGAAGACCGCATGCCTTTCGGCGCGAACTTCTTCACCAGCACCGGCGGCAGGTCGAAGACCATCTGGCCACCGGGAAAGCGTTTGGCGCACTCGGCGATCAGATCCAGGGCTTCTTCGGGTTGCAGATACATCAGCAACCCCTCGGCAGTGATGAAGACTCCGCCGGCGGGGTCCACCGCGTCCATCCAGCTGTAGTCCAATGCCGATTGTGCCCGGGCGGCGATGCGATCGGTTGCGGGCAGAAGACGTTCGCGCAGCTCGATGATCGGCGCGAAATCGACGGTGAGCCAACGGAACTGCGCGCCGGGCAGTGCCGCATTGAGTCGCCAGAAACTGGTCTGCAGGCCTTCGGCCAGTGCGACCACGGTTGCCGACGGGTGCTCATCGAGGTAACGCCGGGCGGCCTCGTCGAAGGCCAGTGAGCGCAAGGCCATCTCCTGGCCCTTGCGCCGACCGAATTTGTCGAAGTCGAAGGCGATCGAATCCGCGAGCTCGACGGCCATGGGATCGTCGATGATGGCGTGGGGATGCCGCGCTTGATGGGCCCGGCCGTTGAGCGTCAGCAGTGCGGTTTCCGAAACCCCGGTCAAGCTGCCGGCGTCGACCCTGCCACCTTCTGGGAGTTCCACCACCGCAACCTACCCGCCGTCATCCGGCCATGGTCTGCGGATGGCGTCGCAGTGGTCCACGTGGTTGGTGCCGATCGAGCTGGGGTCATGGGCCTCCAGCAGGCTTTTGGTGTGCGCCACGATCCGGTCCTGCCCGCGCCCGTAGGGTGTCCGGGGGCCCCATGGATCGGCGATGCGGTCAGTCACCGTGAACAGGTACCCGTCGCCGGGGAGCTCAAACCACAGCGCCGTGCCGTGCAGTCGGTGTCCGCGTCGGGTACACCTCGAGTGGTGGGCACGTTGACCTCTCGCAGCATCCGTCAGTGCCGATGTTGGATACGAAATCTTAAGGAAGCCAGGTTGTTTGGTAGTTCGGTGCAGCACATCAGGCAGGCCGCGCATGGTCGGTTGGCCCGTCGGGCGGCGTTCAAGGTCCCGCTGGTCATGACGGCCGCCGCGGCCTTGGGCAGGGTGCCGTCGGCGCACGCGAAAATCGATGGCCACGGGGCCCGATGGTCACCCGAGCGGGCGCACCGCTGGTACGCAGCCCAGGGTTGGCTGGTCGGTGCCAACTTCATCCCGTCCAACGCGGGCAACCAGCTCGAGATGTTCCAGCCCGAAACCTACGATCCGCAGCGGATCGACACCGAGTTGCGCCTTGCTCGGCTGGCCGGGTTCAACACGGTGCGGGTTTTCCTGCACGACCAGCTGTGGGCTCAGGGCCACGTGGGTTTTCAGAATCGGCTGGCTCAATTCGTTGCCCTGGCATCCAGCCACGGCATCAAACCGTTGTTCGTGTTGTTCGACTCCTGCTGGGACCCGTTTCCTCGGTTGGGGCGTCAGCGACGGCCGCGGCCCGGGATACACAATTCGGTGTGGGTGCAGAGCCCGGGCGCGCAGAGACTCGACGATCACCGGTACCGGCGAACGTTGCGTGAGTATGTCGTCGGCGTGATCAGCCAGTTCCGTCACGATGACCGGGTTCTGGGGTGGGATCTGTGGAACGAACCGGACAATCCCGCAGCCACCTACCGTGAGGTGGAACGGCAGGACAAGATCAGCTTGATCGAAGAACTGTTGCCGCAGGTTTTCGCCTGGGCCCGCTCGGCCGACCCCGTGCAGCCGTTGACCAGCGGGGTATGGGACGGGGCCTGGGCTGACCCGAAGCTGCGGAGCGCGATGGCGACCATTCAGCTCGACCACTCGGATGTGCTGACCTTCCACAGCTACGACCACCCGGCCGGGTTCGAGGCCAGGATCGGCGAACTGGCACCCATGGGACGCCCGATCATGTGCACCGAATACCTGGCACGAGGTGAGGGCAGCACGGTCGAGGGTGTCTTGCCGATCGCGAAACGGCACAATGTCGGGGCCTACACCTGGGGCTTGGTGGCAGGCAAGACGCAGACTTATCTGCCCTGGGATTCCTGGGACCACCCCTACAAGGCGCCCCCGCGGGAGTGGTTCCACGACTTGTTCCACGAGGACGGGCGTCCGTACCGAGACGGCGAGATCCGCACGATCCGGAAGCTGACCGGACGGCCGTATCCCTGAGACGTCATCGCGTGCTCATGCGGCTGACGTCGGCGATCGCGGCAGCGAACCGTTCGGGTGCCTCCTGTGGCACGTTGTGTCCGATGCCGTCCAGCACGCGGTGCTCGTAGGGTCCGGTGTAGAGCGCGCGATAGCCCGCACCGTCTTTGGCCGCACCGTCGAAGTCGGATCCGATCGTGATGGTCGCGACCGTGACGGGCGGTCTGCCGGCCAGCCGTGCCTCGTCGGCTGAGGAAGCCGAAGTTCCTTCTGCTCGGGCTGGTGGTCTCCATCCCACCCGCACCGGGCCATCAAGTCCAACGATTGGAACTGATGGACATCATCCATCAGATAGATAAGGTGGCTCCGTGGAGTTACGGCAGATCGAACACTTCATCGCCGTGGCAGGCGAGATGAGTTTCACCCGGGCCGCTGAGCGGGCGCATGTCGTGCAATCGGCGTTGTCGACCTCGATCGCGAAGCTGGAACGTGAGCTCGGGGTGGAACTGTTCGACCGGTCGCGGCAGCGGATCAGCTTGACCGCCGCGGGCGAGGCCTTCCAGGTTCGCGCCCACGACGTGCTGCACGCGGCTCGCGCGGCAGCCGAGTCAGCGGGGCAGTTCCGTGGATCTCTCATGGGCACTGTCGAATTCGGGTCCCTGATCTCCTACGGCCCGGTCGACGTCGGCGGTGCCCTCGGTGACTTTCACCGGGCCCACCCGCATGTCCGGTTGCGGTTGAGGCTCAGCCAGTCCGGCGCATCGGCCTATCTGGCCGCACTGCTGGAGGGCTCGCTGGATCTGGCCCTGGTGTCGCTGCCCAATCGATTCCCGCCGCAGCTTGAGATGAAGCTGCTCTTCGAGGAGCCGATGTCGTTCGTCTGCCGTGCGGACCATGCCTTTGCCCGGCGCCGCCGCCTCGACCTGGCGGACCTGGCCGACGAGGATCTGGTCGGCTTCCCGCCGGAATTCGGTCTGCGCCGCCTGATGGACGAGGCGTTCCATCTTGCCGGGGTGGAGGCGCACACGCAGTACGAAGTTCCGGCCGGGTTCGCCGCGATCGCCGAACTGGTCGGCAACGGTCTGGGCACCGCCTTCATGCCGGCGTCGGAGGCGCGCCGCTTCAGCGAGCTGCGGACCGTTCCGTTGCGCGAACCGGCGGTGTGGCAGGTCTACCTCGCCGCACCACCGATGGAGCGGATGACCCCGGCTGCAGCGCGTCTGGCCGAAACCTTGCTCGCCGCAGCGGCTTCGGCCTCCGGCTAGCGCGCCAGCGGTTTGTAGAACACCAGGCCGTTGCCCTTGTTGTCGTAGACCACGGCGCGGCGCTCGTGAGCGTCGTCGTAAGGCTGTTTGATGATCCCGCCGCCGCTCTCCTCGATGGCCTTGGCCGCCCCGTCCACGTCGTCGGTTTTGATGCCGACCACGACCTGGCCGGGAATCGGGTGGTCAACCGAGGTGGCGAGGGCCAGCGTGAGGGATCCACCGTCGAGGGCGGCGAAGTGCGCGCCGTCGCGGAACTTCAGCGGCATTCCCAACGTCTCGGTGTAGAAGCGGATCGACTCATCCAGGTCGTCGGTGGACAGGATGATCATCCGGACATCGTGGTCGGGCATCGAATTCCTCCTAGGTGCGCACACGTTCAGACTAGGACAGACCCGCCCCGCCCGAACAGAGCCTGAATCTCTACTGGTATAGAGACTTGGAAACCTTGTCCGGACCCCCCGAATCCCAGGAGACACCGACGATGACGCTGCAATTCGACCTGTCGCACCGCCGGGTGTTGATCACCGGCGCCGGACAAGGGGTGGGCCGCGGTCTTGCCGATGCCTTCGCCGCGGCCGATGCCACCCTGCTGGTCAACGACCTTCGACGGGAGCGAGCCGAGGCGGTGGCCGCAGAACTGAGGGATGCCGGCGGTGACGCGTTGGCCGTGCCGTTCGATGTCACGGACTACCCGGCCGTCACCGAGGCGATCACACAGGCCGGGCCCGTCGACATCCTGGTCAACAATGCGGGCAACGCCGGGGCCGAGGGCTTCGCCGCCCGGATGCCGTTCGCCGAAAGCACCCCCGCGGATTGGGATCCCTTCCTGCAGGTGAATCTGTATGGCGTACTGCACTGCACCCGGGCGGCACTGCCGGCGATGGTGGAACGGCAATGGGGCAGGGTCGTGACGATCGTCTCGGACGCCGGCCGGACGGGCGACGCCAGCGGAGCCGTGTACGCGGCGGCCAAGGCCGGTGCCGCCGGCCTGACCCGGTCGATCGCGCTGGAGAACGGCCGGTACGGAATCACCGCGAACAACATCGCGCTGGGCACCATGCGCACACCGCTCACCGAACCGCTGTGGGCTGAGATGGCGGATTCGCCGCAGGCCAAAGCCATCCTGTCGCGGTACCCGATCCGCAGGCCCGGTCTCCCCGAGGATCTCGCCTACCTGGCGGTGCTGCTGGCCAGTGACCACGGCTCCTGGATCACCGGTCAGACGCTACCGGTCAACGGCGGCTACTCCTTCGCGATGTGAGGTGGCCGGAGCCGCCGCGACGATCGCGGTGATGATGTCGCGGAGCTGTTCACAGGAATTGATCGTGCGGTCGCCGCGGGCCAGCGCCAGCATCAGACCACTGATGAAAGTCAGCAGCACATAGGCTTTTTCGTCGACCAAGCCAGGGTCGGTGTCGGCCGGACAGAGGGCGACCACGACGTTGCGGTGCAGTTCGAAGAGCCGCTGCCGATTGTGGCTGAACGCCTCGGCAAGCCCGGGGTCGCGGCTGGATGGCATGGCGAGCTCGAAGCGGGCCTTGCTGCGCACCAGGCGGGCCCCGGATCCGGATCGGATCACCAGCCGGGCCAGGCCGCCCACATCACCGCGGGTCCCCGAGCCGGTGGCCGCGGTCAGGTCGGCCAGGTCGAGATCGGCGATGCGGTTGGCTGCGGCCCGGATCAAGGCCGAGCTGGTGCGGAAGTAGAACGACGTGGTGCCGTCGGGAACACCGGCCTTGCGGTCCACCTTCAGGTGAGTGACGCCTTTGACGCCCTCGCGGGCCAGCAGAGCTATTGCCGCATCGCACAATTCGCGTCGACGTTGTTCGGGGTTCTGTTTGCCGGCCACGTGAGCACCTAACGGCGGGCCGGCACGGGGACGTGCTCCGGACGCACCCCGGTGCCCACCAGGTAGGCCGGGATCGCGGTGAGCTGGGGCAGCCGGCGCACAAGGCTCACCAGAGCCCCAGGTGGGTTGATGTCGGCACCGGCCATCACCGGCGCCATCACCTGGCGATGCAGGATGCGTTGCAGGCCTTGGGTAATGGTGGTCGGCAGGGCGCGCTGGCGCTGCACCGCGGCCAGGTCGGACTCGGTGACCCGGTGCTCGCGCAGCGGCTGGTACAGCAGTCGTGCCGCCGCGGCCGCGTCCTGGATCGCGACGTTGATTCCCACCCCGCCCACCGGTGACATGGCATGGGCGGCATCGCCTATGCACAGCAGGCCGTCGCGATGCCACCGAGGTAGCCGGTTGAGCTGCACATCGAGGTGTTTGACGTCGTCCAAGGAGGTGAGCGTGTCCACGTCGGCCTCGGGGATCAGCTCGCCCAGCTCGGCATGGAACGCATCCAGGCCGCGCGCCCGCAACTCGGCATCGCTGCCTTTCGGGATCAGGTAGGCCACCTGGAAGTAGCCGGTGCGGGGAATCATGATCAGCGCCCGGCCGGGTGCGGTCCGCGGGATCAGCGAGTACTGGCCATCCTCGGTGCGCGGCAGCCGAAACCACCACACGTCGAAGGGCACCGGGTATTCCCGCGGGGTGAAGCCCGCCTCCCGCCGGACCAGCGAGGCGCGTCCGTCGCAGGCCACGGTGAGTTCGGCGCGCAGCTCACCGTCGCCGTCGGGGCCGGTGTAGCGCACCCCGGCGATGCGGTCGCCCTCACGCAGCAGCCCGGTCACCTCGGTCCGCATCAGCAAGGTGAAATTGGGTTCGTCGCGGCCCGCGTCGGCCAACAGATCGAGGAAGTCCCACTGCGGCACCATCGCCACGTACCGGTGGCGCTGGCGCAGCCGTCGGAAGTCCACGAAGGTCACGGGCCTGCCGTCGACCGGAAATTCGGCCTTTTCCACCAAGCTGTGGCCGATCTTGTTGAACTCGGCGAACAGGCCCAGCTCATCGAGCATGCCCATGGTGCTCGGATGCACTGTGTCACCACGGAAATCGCGCAGGAAGTCGGCGTGCTTCTCCATGACGGTGACAGATACACCGCACCGGGCCAGGAGCAGCCCGAGCATCATCCCGGCGGGGCCGCCGCCCACGATCGCACACGTGGTGTCAGACACGGGCAAGTCCGCCCAGTGCGTCGGGCAAGGGTTCGGTGTGTAGCACGCCGAGGCGCTGGGTCGCGCGGGTGAGGGCCACGTACAACTCGGCGGCACCGCGGTCACCATCGGCCAGGATGTGCGCGGGCTCAACGACGAGCACGGCGTCGAACTCCAGGCCCTTCGTTTCCGACGGGGCCACCGCCCCGGGCACCTCGGGTGGTCCGATCACCACACATGTGCCCTCACGGTTGGCCTCTTCGCGCACGAATTCTTCGACAGCAGCAGGGACTTCGTCGGCAGTCGACCGCCGCGCCCACGGCGCCACACCGCAAGACCGCACCGACTCGGGCGGCTGTACCCCCGGGGCGAACTCGGCCAGCAGCGCACCGGCCACCGCCATGATCTCGGCCGGGGTGCGGTAGTTCACCGACAGTGTTCGGTAGATCCACCGGCCCGGCACGTACGGCTCCAGCACCGTGCCCCAGGACCGTGCCCCGGCCGCCGACCGGCGCTGGGCCAGATCGCCGACCACCGTGAAGGATCTGCGTGGGCAACGACGCATCAGCACCCGCCAGTCCATTTCGGACAGTTCCTGGGCCTCGTCCACCACAACATGACCGTAGGTCCAGTCTCGGTCGGCCGCAGCACGTTCGGCGAGTTCGCGGGTGTCGCGTTCGAGGAACCGGTCGGCCAGGTCCTCGGCGTCGATCAGGTCACTGGCCAGCAGGTGATCCTCGTCGTCCATCAGATCCTCGCGGGCAACCATCAGGTCGAGAACCCCCGCGGCGTATGCGGCTTCCTCGCGTCGTTCGCGTTCGGCGGCTTCGTCGGCGGCTTTGTCCCGGCCCAGCAGGTCGACCAACTCGTCGAGCAACGGCACGTCCGAGATGGTCCAGGCACTGCCTTCGGTACGGAAGAAGCCGGGGTCGGCGCCGGCTGCCTGCAGCCGATCGGGCGAGGAATAGAGCGTGTCCAGCAGGGTTTCCGGGGTGAGGATCGGCCAGAGCGTATCGAGCGCTTCGGCGAACGCGGCGTTGTCGTCGAGTTCGCTGACCACGCTGGCCCGCAGTTCTTCCCACGCGGCCTTGTCCTGACGGCTCAGCCAGCCCTTGCCGATACGCGCCACGGCCCGTTCGGTGAGGACGTAGGTGACGATGTCGCGGAAGGTCGCACGGGCCTCGTTGTGCGGGAGCCCGGTCTCGCGCGCCTCCTCGACGGCCCACTGCGCGGTTTCGGCGTCGATGCGGACGGTGACATCGGGCAGGTCGATGTAGATCGGCTCGTCCGGGACTTCCTGGCGGTCGGCCACCGCGGCGGCCAACACGTCGAGGATCTTCAACGAGCCCTTGAGCGCGGCCACCTCTGGTGCGTCCTCGGCGGTGACGTGCAGGCCCGGAACCAAGTCTCCGGGCGTCATGAACACCGCATCGGATTCACCCAGCGAGGGCAGCACCCGGCCGATGTGGTTCAGGAACGCCTCGTTGGGGCCGACCACCAGAACGCCATGCCGTTCGATCCGCTCGCGGTGGGTGTAGAGCAGATAGGCCACCCGGTGCAGCGCCACCACGGTCTTGCCGGTGCCGGGGCCGCCCTCGACCACGAGCACCCCGGTGTGCTCGTTGCGGATCACCTCGTCCTGCTCGACCTGGATCGTCGCGACGATGTCGCGCATCCCTTCCCCGCGCGGGGCGCTCACCGCTGCCAGCAGTGCGGCATCGCCTTCGTCGCCCTCGGTGGGCCGGCCGAGCACCTCGTCGGTGAAATCGAGTATGCGGCGGCCGAGGGTGCGGAACTGGCGGCGCCGGCGCATGTTCTCCGGGTTGGCCCCGGTCGCGGTGTAGAACGGTCGCGCCAATGGTGCCCGCCAGTCGAGCAGCAACGGCTCGAAGTCGTTCTCGCGGTCGAAGATGCCCAGGCGGCCGACGTAGAGGTGCTCTCCGGCAACGGTTTCCAGCCGTCCGAAACACAGACCGTTGTCGGCTACATCGAGCCGGTTGCCCTCTTTGGCCAATGCACGCACCTCGGCGTCGCGTTCCACCGCGGAGCCGCCGTGCTCGCGCAGCGCCGTGCGGTACCGCTCACGCACTCGGATGCGCTCGGCGTCCAGGCGGGTGTAGAGCCCGTCGACATAGCTCTGTTCGGACTGCACTTCGACGTCGTGATCGTCAGCTGGCACGTGCTCCCTGTTCATCCGTGGCTTACTTCGGCCAGCGATTGTGCGCCATCACCCGGGCCTTGCCGCAAGGCCCCCAGGTCGCGATAAAATCAGGGTCAGCAACTGCTCATCCCATGCGGCCGACATCCACGATACGCAGCATCGCGGCGCCTTCCTCGTCGCTGGCGGCCAGGTCGACTTCCACGTCGAAGCCCCAATCGTGATCCCCGGCAGGATCTTCGAGGATCTGTCGAACACGCCACACCTGCGGTTGCCGGTCGAAGATCAGCAACGCCGGGCCGCGCGCGTCGGCCCCGGTACCCACCTCGGCGTGCTCGTCGAAGTACGCCTCGCCGGCCTCGGCCCAGCGCTCGGCCGTCCAGCCGGACGTGGCATCGAGTGCCCCCAGCTCGTCCCAGCGGGCCCGGGCGAACAGCTCCACCCGGCGGAACAGCGCGTTGCGCACCATGGCGGTGAACGCCCGTTCGTTGCCGGTCAGCGGGCGCGGCCGGGCCGGTACCGCCACCGGAACATCGTGAGGTTGGTCCGGGCTGGTGAGCTGCTCCCACTCGTCGAGCAGGCTGGAATCGACCTGGCGGACGAGTTCACCCAACCACTCCACGATGTCGGCCAGTTGTTCGGTTCGGGCTGCCACCGGTACGCCCGAGCGCAACGCCTTGAACGCGTCCGACAGGTACCGCAGTACGGCTCCTTCGGAGCGCGTCAGCCCGTAGAGGCTGATGTACTCGCGGAAGGTGAGCGCGCGCTCCCACATCTCACGTACCACGGACTTGGGGGACAGGTGTCCGTCGGCGGCCCACGGGTTGGTCTGCCGGTACACCTCGTAGGTGTGCTCGAGCAGTTCTTGCAACGGTTTGGGATAGCTGACCTCGTCGAGCAGTTCGATGCGCTCGTCGTACTCGATCCCGTCGGCCTTCATCTGGGCCACCGCCTCGCCCCTCGCCTTGTTCAGCTGGGCGGCCAGGATCTGGCGGGGATCTTCCAGAGTGGCCTCGATCACCGAAACCACGTCTAAGGCAAAGGTTTCCGATTCGGTATCCAGTACGTCGACGGCGGCCAGCGCGAAGGTGGACAGGGGTTGGTTGAGGGCGAAATCGGGCGGCAGGTCGACGGTCAGCCGGTAGCGGCGACCATCGGCCTCGGGTTGGTCGAGACGTTCCACCACGCCGGCCTGTAGCAGGGAGCGAGCGATGCCGACGGCCTCGCGGATGTGCTTGAGCTGGCGTTTGCGCGGCTCGTGGTTGTCGGTCAGCAGGCGGCGCATCGCCGCGAAGGGATCGCCTGGCCGGTCCACCACATCGAGGATCATGGCCGTCGACACCCGCATGTTGCTGGTCAGTGCTTCGGGGGCGGCGTCGATCAGCCGGGTCATGGTGTTCTCACCCCACGGCACCATGCCCTCGGGGGCCTTGCGACGCACCAGTTTTCGGCGCTTCTTCGGATCGTCGGCCACTTTGGCGAACTGCTTGATGTTCTCCACCTCGTGGTCGGGTGCCTGCACCACGACCGTGCCGACGGTGTCGTATCCGGCGCGCCCGGCCCGTCCGGCGATCTGGTGGAACTCGCGGGCATTGAGCAACCGCATCCGGGTGCCGTCGTACTTCGACAGGGCGGAGAACACGACGGTGCGGATCGGGACGTTGATGCCGACGCCGAGCGTGTCGGTGCCGCAGATCACCTTGAGCAGCCCGGCCTGGGCCAGCTGTTCCACCAGCCGTCGGTACTTGGGCAGCATGCCGGCATGGTGGACGCCGATGCCGTGCCGGACCAACCGGGACAGCGTGGACCCGAACGTCGTCGAGAAACGAAACTGGCCGATGTGTTCGGCGATCGCGGCCTTCTCCTGCTTGGTGCACACGTTGACGCTCATCAGCGCCTGCGCCCGCTCCAATGCCGAGGCCTGGGTGAAGTGCACGACGTAGATCGGCGCCTGCTTGGTCTCGAGCAGGTCGGCGATCGTCTCGTGCATCGGCGTGGTGGCATACGAGTAGAACAACGGCACCGGTCGCTGCGCGCCGGCCACCAGCGCCGTCTCCCGCCCCGTGCGCCGGGTCAGATCCTTGCGCAGGAACGTGACGTCGCCCAGCGTCGCCGACATCAGCAGGAACTGGGCCTTGGGGAGTTCGAGCAGCGGAACCTGCCACGCCCAGCCGCGATCCGGGTCGCCGTAGAAGTGGAACTCGTCCATCACCACCAGACCGATGTCGGCGCCGGCCCCTTCCCTCAGCGCCAGGTTGGCCAGGATCTCGGCCGTGCAGGCGATGATCGGCGCGTCGGCATTCACCGAGGCATCCCCGGTGAGCATGCCGACATTGGCTGCGCCGAAGACGTCGCACAGCGCGAAGAACTTCTCGCTCACCAGCGCCTTGATGGGCGCGGTATAGAAGCTGCACCGATCGGTGGCCAGCGCGGCAAAGATGGCCCCGGTGGCCACCAGCGACTTACCCGATCCGGTCGGCGTCGCGAGGATCACGTTCGCCCCGCTGACCAGCTCGATCAGGGCCTCCTCCTGCGCCGGGTACAGCGTGGTGCCGTTGGCCTCGGCCCAGGCGGCGAAGTCGGTGAACAGGGTGTCGGCGTCGTCGCCCTTGGCGCGCAGCGCCGACAGGTCGTTCGGGTCGTCGAGCAGGGGAGTGGTCATGTTGGTAACCAGCGTGCCAGTTGGCCTGCACCGCCGATCGCCCGGTCGGCCACCCCCCTGCTCTGCGGCGTCAGCCGCTATCCGAACTGCCCCGGCTGGTAGTCCCCGGCGGGCATCTCGACGATCACGTTCAGGCGGTTGACGGTGTTCATGAAGGCGATCAGGCAGACCAGTGCGGCCAGCTGATCCTCGTCGTAGTGCTTAACCGCGTTCGCCCACACCTCGTCGCTGACCCCGCCCTGCGCGTCGGCGATCCGGGTGCCCTGCTCGGTGAGTTCCAGGGCCGCGCGTTCGGCCTCGGTGAACACCGTCGCCTCGCGCCACGCCGCGACCAGGTGGAGGCGCTGCTGGCTCTCCCCGGCGACCGCGGCGTCCTTGGTGTGCATGTCGGTGCAGAAGGCGCAGCCGTTGATCTGGCTGGCGCGCAAGGCAACCAACTGTTGCGTGGCACTGGGTAGGGCCGAGTCCGTGATCACCTTGCCCGCCGAGGTGATGTATTTGAGCATCTTGGTGGCGGTCCGGTTCTCGAACAGGTTCAAACGAGCGTCCATGGTGTACTCCCAGTCGAAAGTTGACGGTGACGGTGACTTGCATCCTCGAGACACCGCGGCTCGCCGAAATGTGACATGCGGCGATAATCAGCGGGTGCCGATGCCGTCCACGCTTGAAACCGTCCTGTTGGTGGTTGTCGTCGTGCTGTTCGCGGCGTTCGTCACTTTTCTGGTGCTGTTCATCGTGAGCAGGCGCCAGCTGACGAGGGCCCGCCGTGAGATCGAACGCATGAAACTCGACGACGAGGATCGCCGCCGCAAGCGCCGGCGCGGCGTCGCGCCGTTGGCGATCAAGACCGTGTTTCAGACCGCGGACATGCTGATCAACAAAGGGCTGGGTGCGACGGTTCGCAACTCGATCGAGGATCTGGCCGGGTGGGCGCAGGTGGAACGGCCGGATCTGGCCCGGCTGACCGCTGACGGGCGCGTCGTGATCGTGTTTTCCGACATCGAGGGCTCGACCGAGTACAACGCCTCGATGGGCGATCGGGCATGGGTGAAGCTGCTGGAGAAGCACAACAAACTTGTTCAGTCCTGTGTCGACAAACATGGCGGTCACGTCGTCAAAACTCAGGGCGACGGTTTCATGATCGCGTTCGCCGATCCGAAGAACGCAGTGCGGTTCGCCACGGATGTGCAGCGGGCGCTGGCCGAGAATCCGCAGCGCTGGCAGGCGATCCGGGTGCGCATCGGCGTGCACATGGGCACCTCGGTGCGCCGCGGCGACGACCTGTTCGGGCTCGACGTCGCGATGGCAGCCCGGGTCGCGGGTCAGGCCGACGGCGGCGAGGTCCTGGTCAGCGAACCGGTGGGCGAGGCGGTCAGGCCGTTCGGCGACGTCGTGCTGGGCGCGCCGAGGGAAGTCGAGCTCAAAGGACTTCCGGGAAGCCACGTGCTCTACCCGGTGCTGGCCGAACGTGAGGCCGGCGTGTGAGCTGAGCCCGTGTGGGTACTCGGCACACATGTGTTCACCAAACCTGGCCTTCGCGCAGCGGCACGGTGAGTGCCGATGACCCGGACGTTGCGGCGGTTGACGCGCTGGACCGAGAAGCCGGCGCGAGGCGTCGAGACCGCTTCGCCCCGCAATGTCAACGTGGTTCGCGGCTTGCTGGCACGGGCCACCACACCGCTGTTGCCCGACGACTATCTCAAGCTCTTGAACCCGCTGTGGTCGGCACGGGAACTACGTGGCGAGGTCGTCGATGTCCGCAAGGAGACATCGGACTCGGCCACCGTGACGATCAAGCCGGGTTGGGGATTCTCCGGTGACTACAAACCGGGCCAGTACGTGGGCATCGGGCTGCACATCGACGGGCGCTGGCATTGGCGGTCGTACTCGCTGACGTCGGTGCCGCGCCGCAAGGCGGAGTTGATCTCGATCACGGTCAAAGCCACCCCCGAGGGGTTTCTGTCCACGCACCTGGTCAACGGGGTGAAACCGGGCACCATCGTGCGGCTGGCCTCGCCACGCGGCGACTTCGCGCTACCCGACCCGCCGCCGGCCAAGGTGTTGTTGGTGTCGGCCGGCAGTGGCATCACGCCGATCATGGCGATGCTCAGGTCGTTGAAACACCGCGGGCACAACCCCGACATCGTGCACATTCACTCCGCGCCGGATACCGGCAGCGTGATCTTCTACGACGAGCTGCGAAACCTCGACCAGACGCTGTCGGGCTACCGACTGCATCTGCACCTGACCGAGGATCGGGGACACCTCGACTTCGGTGCTGCGCTGGCCGAGATCGCCCCGGACTGGGCGCAGCGCCCGGCCTGGGCCTGTGGCCCGCCGGAGATGCTCGACACCATCGAGGCCATCTGGGCGGATGCGGGACAGACCGAAAACCTGCACACCGAGCGGTTCGTCATCGCCAGGACCGACCGCGGCGGAGAGGGCGGGACCGTGACGTTCGCCTTCTCCGACAAGAGCATCGAGATCGACGGCGCCACATCACTTCTGGAAGCAGGTGAGCGGGTGGGAATCCAGATGCCCTTCGGTTGCCGGATGGGCATCTGTCAGACCTGCGTCCTGCCACTGGAATCCGGGCACGTCCGGGATTTCCGATCCGGTGCCGAGCACGGGGCGGGCGACCGGATCAACACCTGCATCTCCACCGCTTCGGGGGACTGCACGCTCAACGTTTGAGGACGTCTTCGACAACCGCAAGGAGGAACATGGCCATCGCCGACATCAAGCGGTACGCGCACCTGACCGAGGAAGATGTCGAGGCACTTGCCGCTGAACTCGACACGATCCGCGCCGACGTGGAGGAATCCCGTGGGCAACGCGACGCGCGCTACATCAGACGGGCCATCCAGCTGCAGCGCGCCCTCGCCGCAGGCGGTCGAATCGCCTTGTTTGCCAGTGGAAACCGGATCGCCCGCTACGCCGGCATCGGGATGCTGGCCACCGCCAAGATCATCGAGAACATGGAGCTCGGCCACAACATCATCCACGGCCAGTGGGACTGGATGAACGACCCCGAGATTCACTCCACGGAATGGGAATGGGACACCACCGCGCCCAGCGTGCACTGGAAGAAGTCCCACAATTTCATCCACCACAAGTACACGAACGTCGTCGGGCTCGACGACGACATCGGGTACGGCATCATGCGATTGACGCGCGACCAGCGGTGGGAGCGGTGGATGATCGGCAACCCGATCTACAACCTGCTACTCCGGCACACTGTTCGAATGGGGAGTGGCCGCCCACGGTCTGGAGACCACCAGATTCCGTAAGGGTGAGAAGTCGATGGCCGAGGTGCGTAAGGACCTACGGGTGATCGGCAAGAAGGTCGGCAAGCAGGCGGGCAAGGACTACCTGGTCTACCCGGCCCTGTCGGGACCGAACTGGAAGCACACCCTGAAGGCCAATTTCATCGCGAACCTGATCCGGAATTACTGGGCCTACGTCGTCATCTTCTGTGGGCATTTCCCCGACGGTGCGGAGAAATTCACCCGAGAGGAGTTCGAACGAGAGACGCCGGGTGAGTGGTACCTGCGCCAGATGCTCGCGTCGGCCAACTTTCACGCCGGGCCGCTGATGGCGTTCATGAGCGGCAATCTGTGCTACCAGATCGAGCATCATCTGTTTCCGGATCTGCCCAGCAACCGGTACGCCGAGATCAGTCAGAAGGTGCGGGCGCTGTGCGACAAGTACGACCTGCCATATACGACAGGATCGCTTCCCCGCCAATACTTCCAGTCGTTCTGGACCATCCTGAAGTTGGCACTGCCCGACAAGCTGCTGAAGGCCACTTCCGACGACGCGCCGGAAACCCATTCGGAGCTCAGGTTCCGGGTGCGGGAGGGGATGCGCGAGAGCTTCGGGGTGGATCCTCGCACCGGTAGGCGCCGAGGTCTGCGAACGGCGTTGCGTGAGCTGGAGACCGGCTCGATCACCGTCGAGCAGCGGGCGCCGCGGGCGGCTGGACGTGACGTGTGACCCATTGCGCGGCAAGCTTGATCAGGCCTGATCTCGGATAGCTGATGTGCGCATTCCAGTCTCGGCCGAGCGAACAGATCGGGTCATTGGTGTTGCACAGGTCGGCGGTCCTGGCGCCGAAGGCCGGGCTCATCCGGGTGAGCGGCTGACCGAGGCGCGCCGAGGGATTCCCGAACACCACGACCGAGGCGACACGTGGGACGACGGCGGCCGGGAGCGGTGCGTTGTAGCCGAGCCCGCCGACGGGGGAGGTGGCGACGACGTCGACGACGGCCGCCCCCTGCGAATAGCCGCCCATCACGATCTTGGTCTTGGGGCAGCGGGCCGCGGTGGCCTGGACGCGCTTGCTCATGTCGGTGGCTCCGGCCGCGGCTTTCCAGAAATCCCATGACGCGGGGTACTGCACCGCGTAGGTGCCCACCGACGCGCCTTTGACCATCGGGCGCAGCGTGTCGACGAAGGCCTTGCCGACATTGCCGATGCCTGCGGGTTCGTCGGTACCTCGGGCGAAGACGACCTCGATGTCGGGACAATCCGGGGCGGCCCAGGCCGAGGGGGCGTCGACGGCCGTCACGATCGTGGCCACGGCGGCGGACGCAGTCACCGCTGCGACGCCCGCGAGGGCCGAGACCTTACGGACACCCACGAATCACTTTTACCACTGTTTTAACAGCGATGCCCAGGCATACCAGGTTCGGGTAATGGGTATCACCAAGCGGTGACCAGCCCAGTTCTCGACGAACTCCTGCACATCGAGCGTGCCGGGTGGGATTCGTTGTGTGAGTCGACCGGCGCGGATTTCTACGGCGACCTGATGCTGCCCGACGCGGTCATGGTGCTCGCCAACGGCATGGTGATGGACCGCAACACCGTCGTCAGCGCACTGGCGCAATCGCCGCCTTGGCGGGCCTATGAGATCAGCGGTGTTCGGCTGATCTCCCTCGACGAGGACAACGCGGCCCTGGTCTACACGGGTACGGCCTACCGCGACGACGACGAGCCCGCGTTCGTCGGTGCCATGGCCAGCGTGTACCACCGGGTCCAGGGTGTCTGGAAGCTCGCGCTGTACCAGCAGACCCGCAAGCCGGACCAGTGAGCGACGTGCGCATATGGTCGAGCGGTGACGATCGCTTATGACGAAGCCCTGCGCGCCCGCATCGGCACGCATCTGGCGGGGTATCAGCGCCGCGCCGTGACCGACCCGACGAAGCGGCACGCGGCCGTCGCGGTGGTCCTCGTCGATTCCGAGCTCGGTGAAGACCGCGTGGACCCGGCTCCGGTCGATGAGTGGATCGACGGCCGGCCGATGCCGGAACCCGGGCTTGACGGTCGTATGGTCGACGTGTCCGGTGGTGCTGCTTTCCTGTTGTGCCGCAGGGCTTCTCGATTGTCTTCGCACGCCGCACAATGGGCGCTGCCCGGTGGCCGGCTGGATCCGGGGGAAAATGCCGTCGACGCCGCGCTGCGGGAACTGGATGAAGAGGTCGGGGTCAGCCTGCCCGACTCGGCGGTGTTGGGGCTGCTCGACGACTATCCGACCCGCTCCGGTTATGTGATCACCCCGGTGGTGATCTGGGGCGGTGGCCGGCTCGAGCTGCGGCCGTCCCCCGACGAGGTGGTGGCGGCCTACCGAGTGGGCCTGCATCAATTGCAGCGCGAGGATTCGCCGCGGTTCATCACGATTCCGGAGAGCCCGCGCCCTGTCGTGCAGATCCCGCTGGGCAACGATCTGATCCATGCGCCGACGGGCGCGGTGCTGCTGCAGTTGCGCTGGCTGGCCCTGGAAGGCCGCACCGATCCGGTCGACGAACTCGAACAGCCGGTCTTCGCCTGGAAGTAGCGCTCAGGCGTCGTGGCCGGGTGGCAGATCGGCCACGTCGGTGAGGCTGACCCACGGCCGCGGTTCGTCGGGGGCGTGGCCGTCGACCGGATTCAACAGGTAGCCGACGTGGTCGCCGAGATCGAACCGGTCGACGATGGCGCCCACGAACCAGGCCGGGGCCGCATCGAGGATCGGTGTCTGCGCGGTGCCGGCATGCCACTCACACTCGGCGAACTTGTCGACCTCGTCACCGGTCTGCCCGCCGAACCAGCGGGCCAGCGCCAGGTCGCCGCGCGCCAGCAGGTGTACCGCCAGATGCGTGGCGGCTTCCGCGGTGGTGAAGGTGTGGTTCTTCTTGGAGATACCGACGAGGAAGCGGGGTGGGTCGATGCTGGCCTGCGTGGTGAAGCCGACCAGGCAGCCCGCCGGCCCGCCTTCGGCCCGCGCGGTCACGATGAACATCGGATAGTCGATCAGGCCGACGAATGCGTCGAAACCTTCCCAGCTGTGCGCCACCCGACCATTGTCGGCCACCGCGGCGCCGGTCTGGCGCAGCCCTGTCGGGGTAGCCCCTCCTGCCGCCGGATTCGCGGTGCGGCGCTAGCCGCCCCGGGTGCGGCGCCCACGGCGGACGGCGGTGGTGGTGGGAGCGCTCGGGCGCGGTGGTGTCACGGGTGGGTCCAGGCTCTGAAAAGACGCGAGGATGCGTGCTCGGTCGCCGCCCAGTCCGACCAGCAGATTCGTGATGTGCGGTGCCAGCACCGTGGCGACGCCTGCCCCCTCGGTGCCGAAAACGCCGATGATCTCGGCGAGTACATAACCGTGCATCATGGTCCAGATCTGGGCGGCAACCGCGATCGGGTCACCGTTGTCGATGGCGCCGACATCCATGCAGCGCCGTACGAAGGCGGGGATCTGGGCGTACACGGAATTGATCTCGGACAGGGCCGCCGGGGTCCCGTCGACCGTGACGTCACGGCCGATCGGCAGTGTGATGGTCGGAGAGGTGATTCCGAACATCAGCCGGTACCGCTGCGGGTAGGTCAGGGCGTACTCGCGGTAAGCGAGTCCGGAGGCGAGCAGGTCGGCCACCGGATCGTCGCTGTCGGGACGCCGGCGCAGGTGTTCGCCGAAGCGGATGTAGGACTCACGCACCAGGGCCTCGTAGAGGCCGGGCATGCCGTCGAAGTGGGTGTAGACCGCCATCGTGGAGGCGCCGATCCGCTTGGCCAGCATGCGTGCGTTGAGCGCCTCCGGTCCGCTTTCCTCCAGGACCTGCAGGCTCTCTTCGATCAGGCTTTCGCGAACTCCCATGGTGGACATCGTCCTGGACATGCTGCCATAACAATGTTATACCTGCCAATAACATTGTTATGGATGGGTGGGGACCGATGTTTCTGGAGAAGATTGGGCGAACGGCGAGCAGATGCGCCCTGCTGGTCGCGGGGATCTGGGTCATGCTGGCCGGCGTCGGCAATATCGCTGTGCCCCAGCTCGAACACGTCGTCAAGGAACAGTCCCGGGCGTTCTTCCCCAGCGATTCCGGCGCCACCCGGGCAGCCCAACGGATGGGGACGCTTTTCGGGGATTCCGACAGCAACAACATCGCCTACGTCGTCCTCGAGGCCGACCGGACGCTGGGGGAGCCCGATCGCCGCTATTACCGCGCCTTGGCCGAGGCGCTGCGTACCGAAACTCCCGGTGTCGAGTCGGTGATGGACCTGTGGGACGACCCTGCTGCCGCCGCCGTCTTCGAAAGCCAAGATCACCAGGCGGCCTACCTGATGGCCAGGTTGTCCGGCCAACTGGGCAGCAGCACCGCAACCGACGCTGTGGCCGCCCTGCGCGCGGCGGTCGACGCCGCCGGCCCGCCCGAGGGGCTCCGTACCCACGTCACCGGTCCAGGTCCCAGCCTGGTCGACGAATTCGAGGCTCTGGACGCGCAATTGGCGCGGATCACGGTGCTGACCGTCGGCATGATCGCCGCCCTGCTGCTGGTCGTGTACCGGTCGCCGATCACCGCGGCCGTACCGCTGGCATCGGTGGGGCTGGCGCTGGCGGTCGCGCGCCCGGTGGTTGCCCTGCTCGGCGAGCACGGGTTGGTCGAGGTCTCGGTGTTCTCGGTGGCATTGATGTCGGCGATGGTGCTCGGTGCCGGGACCGACTACGGCATCTTCCTGCTGGGTCGCTACCACGAAAACCGGCGTGCCGGCCTGCCACCACCGGATGCGCTGGCCGACGCCTACCGCCGGGTGGCGCCGGTGATCGCCGGGTCGTCCGCCACCATCGCCACGGCGTTGTTCTGCCTGACCTTCGCCAAGGTGAGCTTTCTGCGCAGCGCCGGGATACCCAGTGGCATAGGTGTTCTCGCAGCAATGATGGGTGCGCTGACATTGACCCCCGCGATGATCGGCTGGTTCAGCCGGCGCAGACTGGTCGAGCCGCGGGCCACGCGGATCAACCGCCGGTGGCGCCGGATCGGCACCGCCGTCGCGCGGTGGCCGGGGCCGGTTCTGGTCACCGCCGTGACCGCGTTGATCGTCTGCACGGTCCCGCTGCTCGGTGCCAACGTCAGCTTCGCGGAGTTGTCCGCACAACCCTCCGGCACCGAATCCAGTCGGGGCTACCAAGCGGTGCACGGCAGGTTTCCGGACAACCGGTTGCTGCCCGAGATCGTGTCGATCCAAGCCGACCGCGATCTGCGGACCCCAGCCGGACTGATCACCATCGAGCGGGTCACCAAAAGGATCCTGGAGGTGCGCGGGGTACGCACCGTGCAGTCGGCCAGCAGGCCCGCCGGCACCCCGGTGCGTCAGGGCACGCTGACCTATCAGGCCGGCCAGATCGGCGAACAGCTCGACGGCACAGCACAATCCGCGCTCGACGGGATGGACTCGATGGACACCGTGGTGGCCACCATCGGACAACTCGACACTGCGCTCAACGGCATGCAACGGGGGCTGTCGGGCGCCGTCGACGGCCTGAACCGGGTCGGGGCCGGCTCGCAGGACATCGGTGCAGGTATGTCCGGATTGCAGGGAAACCTGCAGCAGGTCTCCGGATACGCCGATCCGCTGCGCCAGTTCGTCAACGACAACCCCGACTGTGCGGCCAATCCGATCTGCGCCGCGGTGCAGAAAATCGTCAAGCCCCTCGACGATGCGGTCAGTGCGACAGGCACCCTGGCCGGCGGGGCCGGGGCGCTCGAAGAGGGCGCCAGCAGTGCCACCAACTCACTCGACGGTGCGGCCAGGGGCGTGGCGACGATGCGCGCCGCGTTGTCCCAGCTGCGTGGTCTCACTTCCACGTTGCGCGCCAGCCTGGGCAGTGTCGGGCCGCAGATGCAGCAGATGACGGGGTACCTTTCCCAGCTCAGCGCCGACTTCGACGGCAGTTCCGAGGGCGGGTTCTATCTGCCGCCAAGGACTTTCGAGGATCCCGAATACCGGCGGGTGATGACCATGATGTTCTCCCCGGACGGCCACGCCACCCGGATGCTCGTCTACGGCGACGGTGAGTCCTGGGGGCGCGATGGTGCGGACCGTTCCTACGAGATTCGCATCGCCGCTGCCGAGGCGCTCAAAGACACCCCGCTGGCTGCCGGCGGCACCGTCGACCTCACCGGTGTGGGAACGGCCACCGCGGAACTCATTTCCTACGTGCAGCACGATTTCACCCTGCTGGTCATCGCCACCCTGGTGCTCATCTTCGTGATCGTGGCCGGCATGCTGCGCAGCCCCGTCGCCGGGATCGTGGTGTTGACCACCGTGACGATCTCCTACGCATCGGCATTGGGCGCCAGCGTGGCCATCTGGCAGTTCGGATTCGGTCAGGCCCTGCACTGGGCGGTACCGGCACTGGCGTTCATCGCTTTGGTCGCCGTGGGCGCCGATTACAACCTGCTGCTGGCCATGCGCCTGCGTGACGAGGCCCGGGCCGGGATTCGGACCGCGACCATCCGGGCCTTCGCCGGCACCGGCAGCGTCGTCACCGTGGCAGGCATCGTGTTCGGGCTGACCATGTTCGCCATGCTGGGCGCCAGCGTCGTGACGATCGCCCAGGTGGGCTCCACGATCGGTATCGGGCTCCTCCTCGACACCTTGGTGGTGCGGACCTTCGTGGTTCCGCCGATCGCCGTGCTGCTGGGCCGGTGGTTCTGGTGGCCGCGGCGGGTACCGGCGACAGCGGGCCCGGGCAGCAGGGCATGGGATGAGCAAAGTCTGGGTACATCGACTGGGTCTGGGAAGGGGGACGGCCGACCGGAGAGGATTCATGACCGCACCGCGATTGCACGCTGACCAACGCGATGCCGCCGAGGCGCAGCGCATTGTCGGGGCGGTGACCTCGGCATTCAGCACCCGGGTGGTAGGGCAGGAACACCTGCGCGAATCGATGCTGCTGGCGTTGCTCGCCGGCGGGCACCTGCTGCTGGAGAGCGTGCCCGGCCTGGCCAAGACCACCGCGGCCCGCGTGGTGGCCGAGTCCATCGACGGCAGCTTCCGCCGTATCCAGTGCACACCTGACCTGTTGCCCAGCGACATCATCGGCACCCAGATCTACGAAGCGGCAAGCAACTCGTTCAGCACCCAGCTGGGCCCGGTGCACGCCAACATCGTGCTGCTCGACGAGATCAACCGATCCAGCGCCAAGACTCAGAGCGCGATGCTGGAGGCGATGGAGGAACGCCAGACCACGATCGCGGGCGTCGAATACCCCATCCCCGAACCGTTTCTCGTCATCGCCACCCAGAACCCGGTCGATCAGGAAGGCACCTATCCGCTGTCGGAGGCGCAGACCGACCGCTTCATGCTCAAGGAGATCGTGGGCTACCCGTCGATCGACGACGAGGTCGAGATCGCCGCCCGGATGGACGCCGGCCTCTACGACCGCGGTCATCGCGCGGCGCCCGTGGTCACCATCGACGACGTGCGTCGCGTGCAGGACATCGTGTGCACCGTGTACCTGGACCGCACCCTCGTCGAGTACGCCGGCCGGCTGGTGGCCGTCACCCGCGAGCCCGGGCATCACCTGCCGGCCAACCTGGCGCGGGTGATCGAGTACGGGGCCAGCCCCCGCGCCACCCTGGCGTTCTGCCGCACGGCGCGCGCCCTGGCCGTACTGCGGGGCCGCGACCACGTGGTGCCCGACGACATCGCCCGGCTGGCCCACCGAGTGCTGAGGCACCGGCTGATCCTCGGCTTCGAGGCTGCCACCGCGCGAATCACCCCCGACGTGGTCGTCGACGCGGTGCTGCGCGCGGTGCAGGTCCCGTGAGGCCGCGATGGGCAGGTACCTGGACTCCGCCAAGGCGTACGCCGGCCGCGACATCGGGGGGTTACTCGAAGGCGGCCGTTACGCCCTGATACACACCCGCAGCCTGGAATTCGACGAGCTGCGCCCCTATGTCCCCGGCGATGACGTCCGCGACATCGACTGGAAGGCCACCGCACGATCCGGACACACCCTGATCAAACGGTTCGTCTCCGAAAAACATCACAAGGTTCTGGTGGTCGCCGACGCCGGACTCAACAGCTGCGCAGTGGCGCCGTCGGGCGAGTTGAAAAGGACGGTGGCTCAGCACCTCATCGGCGCGATCGGGCTGATGACGCTACCTCGATCCGACGAGATCGCCATGGTGCTCGGTGACCACCGCGGCAATGTGGACATCCGGCTGCGCCGCGGCGAGACCCACATCGAGAGCCTGCTGCACCGGTTCCACCACCACGCCACCGATGACCCCGGCCCGAGCGACATTCTGGTCCAGCTCGAGTGGGTGGCCCGCCACTACCGGCACCGGCTGCTGATCTTCGTGGTTTCCGACGAGCCGGAGATCAGTGACCGGCTGGCCGAGGTGCTGGGATCCCTGACCGCCCGCCACGACGTGTTGTGGGCCCTGGTCAGCGACATGCCTGCGGTCAGCGCACACCGGGACACCGGGCGCAGCTACGAGGTGGCCGACGGACGGCCCATCCTGACCGGTCTGGACCAGAGTGTGATCGAGGACTACCGACGCGCCGAAGCGCAACGGCGCGAGCAGCTTTCCGAGTTTCTGACCCTGCAGCGAGTGCCGCATGCCCGGGTCACCGGCAGCGTGCGGATCAGGGCCGCCTTGACCGCGATGACCGGGGTGTACGCCCGTGCCGGATGACCTGTTGCAGCACGTGATCGGCCCCACGCCCTACTCGTCGGTGTGGCTGTGGACGGCGATCGGCCTGACCCTGCTGTTGGGTGCCTGGTACGCGGGCGTCTTCGTGCTGACCTCACCGCGACGTCCGGTACGTGAGCTACCAGTCCTCGGCGCTGCGCGGGCCGAGTTGCTGCGGCGCCGGTCAGCCCGCGCGGTCCGCGCCATCGGAAACCGCTACCGGGCCGGCGATCTCACTGCGGCCGACGCCGGTGCCGCGCTGAGCGTCGAGCTACGGGGATTCCTGCAAGCCGCGACGGGGGTGCCTGCGCGGTACATGCAGGTCGACGCGATCGCAGACAGTGCCGCCGCACCGGCCGTGCCGATCCTGGCCGACATCACCGACATTCAGTTCAACCACCGTTCGACGCTCGATGCCGGTGTGGCCAGTGCCACGGCCGAGGAGTTGATCCGCGAATGGACCTGATCTGGTGGGCGGTGGCGATGGCCGGTTGCCTCGCACTTGCCGGGTGTGTGGGTCTGGCCCTGCTGCCCACGCAGTCGGTCGACAAAGACGAATTCCTACCCCTGGCCAACACCGCGCGGCTGACCCGGTTGCCCGCATACGTGCGGACCGCGCGCCGGCGAACGGTGTCGGCCGTCGTCGCCATGGCGATGCTGACGGTCGCTTTCGGGGCGTCGGCACTGGTCGCGGCGCGCCCCACCGGCCTGCCCGCGTGGGGTCGCGCCGCCGAGGTCGCGACCCCCGAGGACATCATGGTGTGCGTCGGCGGCCCGCTCACCGATCCTGCGGTCAGCACTACGCTGCGGTACTTCGCCGAGCGCGCCGACTCCTTCGGCACGGAACGGATCGGGCTCTCCTCGGCGAACCGCCGGGTCGTCCCACTCACCCGTGACTACCAATACGCCGCAGCACAATTCGCCGCCTTCGGGCGGCAGGAGGGTTCTCGCCCGTTCGTCGCCCCCGTCTCCTACGTCGACTACGCCGCCAACGTCGAGGACGTGCTGGCCATGTGTTTGACCGGCTTCCCGTCCTTTTCGGAACCGTCCGCGCAGCGGCGGTCGATGATCTACGTCGGCCCCGAATTCCTGCCGCGTCCCGGTGACGTGACCCCGCTGTTCCGTACGGATCGGCTCCGGGAACTCGCAGTGACCGCAGGGGTCCAGGTCAACGCGATCACCCCCGGTTCCGGCGGCGGGCCCGCGGACGGGCTCACCCGCAGCACCGGCGGGCGATGGTTCGGATCGGCCGACGTGGCTGCACATCTGACCGAGATCCGGGAACACCCGCCGCGAGCCGGCTCCACCGGCGAGTCCACTGAAGTCCGATCTGCCGAAACCCCAGGGATTCCGGTGTTGCTCGCGCTGCTGGCCATCGGGGTGCTGTGGTGGTGGCCGGTGGTGATGCGGTCATGAGGCTCGAACCGGTCCTGCCGCCTCTGCTCGTCGCGGCGCTTGCGGTGGTGCTGCTCGTGGCACGCACGATCACCTTCGGCCGGGTCCGGGCACAAGGCGGCGGCTGGCCGGCGGTGTGGCGCTGGTCGGCCCTGACCACGGCAGGGTTGTTGCTGCTCGTCGCCGCGCTCGGCCCGATCGCCGGGAGCACCCGTGACACCGTGCCCCGGCCGGCCGGCGATCGTGACCCCAACGTCTTTGTGATCCTTGATCGTTCGCCGGACATGTCGGGGCCCGGCACCGACGGTCGGTCCCGGATCGCCACCGCCCGCGACGACATCGCGGCCCTGATGGAACGGTATCCGCAGGCCCGCGTCGCCCTGATCGGCTTCACCGACCGACCGTCCGTGGACTGGCCGCTGTCGGCCGATACCTGGAGCCTGCGACCGGTGGTGACCTCCATGACCGCGCACGCGGCGGTGGGGGATGCCCCGGATGCCAACGTCGGCGCGGCCGCCAGCGTTCTGCGCTATCAGCTGATCAGCGCGATGCAGCAGTTTCCGCGCGCCCAGAACCTGGTGTTCTATCTCGGCGCGGGAGCTCCGGGATCGCAAGCGCCGCAACGTGAATTCCTGCTGCCCGAGAATTCTGTGGACGGCGGCGCGGTACTCGGGTACGACGACGCCGGGGCGAAGGCGCTTCGCGGGGTGGCCGACCAGATCGGGGTGCCGTTCGTGCCGCGCACCGCTGCGAAGCCGCTGGCCGAGGCCCTTCCCGGCGGTCAAAGCCAGGCCCAGGAACCCGCGGCCGTCGCGATGGCCGGCACCGTCGAGCTGTACTGGTTGTTCGCTGCGGTGGCCGCATTGCTCATTGTGGTGGAGCTCTATCTTGTGCTGCGCGAGTTCCGTCGCACCCAACCGCTCGACCTGGGACCGCGATCATGAGCACGCTGCGTCGCCGGTTACTGGTGTACTCGGCCCCGGTGGCGCTGGTGCTCGTCATCGCGATCGTCAAGCTGTTCTCGGTCGTGGTGATCGGCAACTCGGCAGCCGCCAGCTTTGCCGACCGTGACACCGAGGCTTTGGCGGGCGAGGTCGGGCGGCTCGAGCTGTTCAACGTCGTCGACCCGGGCAAGGCAACCTTTGCCGAGGGCACCCTCGCCGTTCTGGAGGACCGGCTGGCCGACGCCGAGCGGAACTTCGCTGACGCGGCGGCCCGCCTGGGTGCGGCTGAATCATGTTCGGCGATGGTCAATCTGGAGCTGGTCCGCGAGACACTCGGCGACCGCGCGAACGCGGCGTCCGACAGCCGCGGCGCTCTGGGTCACTACCTGGCGGCACGAGATGTGGTGCAGCACGCCCCCGACGGTTGCTTTGCCGGCAACGCCGACGCCGATCCGGATCGGCGCGACATCCGCAACCACGCGCAGGCGCGGCTGGACCGCAAGATCTCATCGGCCGGGGCCACCGTGGCGCCCAACGCACCGCCGCCGCCTCCGGCCGCGCAGGCGCCGCCACCGGGGTCGGCAGGCACGGCACCCACGCGATCGCCCGACCGGCTCGACCCCGCATCCGGGGATCCGCTGGACCGGCTGCAACAGATCTTGCGTGATGCGGCCAGGGGATAGATTCGAGTCAGGCAAGACGTTGAGTCGGTTCGTTTGTCTCGAGATTCAAGCGGAGGAAGTGGGATGGCGGTGGCGGACGGGCTGTCTGCGCGGGAGGCGAAGCGCCTACAGACGCGTGAGCGGTTGATGGGTGCGGCGATCGCCGAGTTCAAGCGCGCCGGCATGGCCGACGCGGATGTGGGCACGATCGTCACCGCGGCGGGCGTCGCGCACGGCACGTTCTTCTTTCATTTCCCCACCAAGGAGCATGTGCTGCTGGAACTGGAGCAGCGTGAAGAGGTACGGATCGCCAAGCAGTACGGCCAGTTTCTCAAGAAGCCGCACAGCTTGGAGGAAGGTTTGCGCGAAGCCATGCGGCTGGTGGTCGGGCTGGAGCGAAGGCTCGGCGGCATGCTGTTCAAAGACTTTCTGGCCCTGCACTTCTCACAGACCCGGCCCCCTGTCCCGGACAGTCAGGAACATCCGGTGATCTCCGGGGTGGCCCGCGAGATCGAAGCGGCACAGCAGCAGGGTGAGGTCGCCGCCGACGTGAACCCGTGGAACAGCGCGGTGTTCTTTCTGCTCGGCTTCTACGCGCTGTTGATCACGACCAACGATTGGCCCACCCGCGACGCCCTGCTCGACGACTACGTCGTCAGGACCATGCGCAGCCTGGCACCATAGACCGACGCTTCGACCGCAGTCCGTCGGCGGCGCCGACGGGCTCACCGGCGGATGCGGTTGTGTTGCGGGGATCTAACGATTCGGTGGTGTCCCGGGGTTGCCGCTGCGGTGAGCAGCAAACCCGTGGTTCAGTGGTAACCGATGACTGATGCCTGGTCCCTGCGTCGCTGTCTCACCGCTGCGGTGACGGCGGGTGTCACGTTGCTCGCGGTGGGCGCCCCGTCGGCCTCGGCTGCGCCGTCCAGCGATGCCCGGGGGTATGTCGACTCCACAGCCCGGTGCGCCAGTGCGGACGCGACCGTACTGTTCGGCAGCACCGACGCGTCACGAGTGGCGATCTGTTCGGTGTCGGGCGGCAAGTACGAGTACCGAGGGGTGCGGCTGCGCGACGGCGCCAAGCTGATCGTGCCCGCGACCCGCAACGACGACGGCGCGTTTCGCGTCGAGAACGCCGGCATCGAATACCTGGTGACCTCGAAGTCGCTGGTACTGAGCGCGGGGGAGAAAGTGATCCGCGAGGAGGCGATGGTCGACTTCCACCGCCCGGGAGCGTCCGCCCCCGCGGCGACGCCCACACCCACCACGCCGTTGCCGCCGCCGCTTGCCGCCGAGGTCGGCGGTAGCGGCGTCCGCCGCTGACCCGCTGCCCCCCTGAGCAGGGCACTCGCGCGCGCAGTTGAGCGGGTGAGTTGAAAATGATAATCATTAACGGTATGGATCTCGACCGATTGCGCCGGGGCACGACTTTCCTCACGGTTCCGCTCGTCGACGGCGTCATCCAGGTGGGCATCGGTGGTGACTTCCCGACCACCACCCTCGCCGTCGCGGTGTCGGCGTCGTCGGTGCGGGTGCGCAGGCTCGACGGCAGGCGCCTACAGGTCCACATCGTCGAGAACTGGCAGGACGCGACCGATCCCGGCGTGGCAACCCCGGTGTTCCACGAGCCGGTCGAAGAGCTGACGCTCGAGCGTCGCGGCGAATCCTGGGTCCCGCGCTCCGTCGCGCGCGGCCGGGGCGCCGCCCTCGAGCGGTTTGTCGGCACGCTCACCCGCTTCGCCCTGGCAAAGCAGCGACGCGCCGTCGATCAGGACGTGGGTGCGGCGTAAGCCTGCAGATACTGCGTCAGCGCCCGCTCGCCCTCGGTAAGGATCGCCCGGTCTCGCTCCCGCCCGGCGTGGAAAGCCATCTCCAGCAGGCGATCGCCCATCTCGACCGCCACCATCGTCACCAAGGGGTCGGTGCCCTCGGGTAGCAGACCCCAGTTCAGCAGCCTGGCGTGCATGGCGTTGGCGAACTCGGCTCGGCGCGCCCTCGGGTCGGCGATCAGGCCGCTGGCCAGGCTGGTGTAGTGCAGGTTCACCAGGTGCGGATGGTTGCGCAGATGCTCGTAGTGAAATTCGAAGATGCCGTGGGTGACCTCGGCCAGGCTGGTCGGTGTCAGCGTGGCCAGAAACGCCGCCCCATCTGCGTCACGCCGGTCGAGGTGGTCGGTGACGATCTCCTGCAGGATCGCGTCGCGGTTGGGGAAGAACTGATAGACCGTCGCGACAGGCACTTCGGCTCGATGTGCGATGGCCCGGGTGGTGACGGCGTCTACGCCCTGGGTCTCGAGGAGCTCGAGCGCTGCGGCCCGGATGCGTTCGACGCGGCGTCGGCTGCGTTCCTGGACGGGCTGTCGGCGCCGCAGTGGCTTGTGGGAGACCACCTCTGAATCGTCGCACACCGCTGACGTGAGCCATGTTCATGTTTCGCCCTCGCCGGCGCCATTTCCAGGGGTTTTCCGACGCCGATTCGCGGTCGAAGTGGCCGGATTCACATCATCGGGCCGGTAAACGAAGTCGCCGGGCCTCGCCGCTATCCAGGCAACGAAATCCTGATACGCCGTGGAGAGTCCCGAATCTGGTGAGAACTGTTGGCGCCCAGCACAATTCCCACATCGCCCGGCTATTGGCTCGTAATTCGTACCGGTCCCTGCCGGTGATGATCGCGATAACCTCGACTCGGTTGAGCACACAGCCGGTCGCATGGTCGAGGTTCACCTCGCCCCTCCCGTTGCAAGGCGATGGAGTGCCATCATGACTGCTACTCACTATTACCCCGACTGGCTGCGACCGGTTCGGTCGACCGATACCACCGTCATCGACTGCGCCGGAGCGCGGGTGTCGGCGCATGTCCGGGGCCCGGCCACGGTGCTGGTGGTCGAAGGCGAAATCGACATCTGCAACTCGGGCCGGCTGGTAGCGGCGATCCGCCGTCTCGTCCACACCGGAACCCCCTTCGTCCTGGACCTGCGCGCGGTCGACTTCATGGCGGTCAGCGGATTCCGTGACCTGATGACGGCGTACGAAGACCTGGATTTCACGAGCGCGGACCTCGGCGCAACCGAGGACTTCCTGGCGCGCGCCTACACGAAGATGTCCATCGGCCGGGCGCGTGATGAGCTCCCGGCTACACGCATCGTCCGAAAGTGGTTGGGGCCGGTCAGTTTCGATGAAGTCAACCTCGCTCGTCGCCTCGACCAGCGCCTCGATGCTGGCGGCGGCCGTGGTGGCCACCATGCCGACCAACGCCGGGCTGGAACCCGGCCCGACCGATCGGCGCGATGCCAAACCGGTGCTGTTGCGCCGAGCCATCGCCTACATCGAAGCCAACGCCGACGCCGATATCGCCCTCGCCGACATCGCAGAAGCCGTCTATGTCACGCCACGAGCGCTGCAATACATGTTCCGCCGCCACCTCGGGGACTCGCCGATGGGCTACCTGCGCCGCGTTCGCCTCGACCACGCCCGTCAAGAGCTGCTCAACGCCGATCCGGCCACGACGACCGTGCAGGCCGTCGCCGCTCGCTGGGGATTCGCCCATACCGGGCGTTTCGCCGCTGCCTACCGCCACATGTTCGGTGAGAATCCTTCAGACACCCTCAATTGACCTTGCAGTCCCCGACCGCGCATCCGAAGGAAACCGTGTCCATACTGTCCACACCGATACTGGCCGACGCCCTGGCACGGTTTTTCTCGGCGGCCGTCAACCCGGCGCCCAAACCGGGCGTGCGATTCCCCGAAATCCCGGGCCGCACAACGCTGACCGACATCCCGACCCGGCACGGTGACGTCGCCGCCACGGTGTACCACCCGCCGTCAGGTGCGGCGAAACCGGCTGTGTACGTGAACGTGCACGGCGGCGGCTTCGTCGTCGGACACCGTGCACAGGACGACCCGTGGTGCCGTTATCTCGCCGCCAACGCGAATGTCGTTGTGGTCAATGTCGATTACCTGTTGGCACCGCGACACAGGTTTCCCACCCCGGTCGATCAGATCTATGACGTGTTGAGCTGGGTCTCGGCGCCCGAGCGGGATTGGGACGGCAGCCGGTTGTGCCTCGGCGGCCAGAGCGCGGGCGGCAGCCTCTGTGCGGCGGCTTCCCGGCTGGCGCTCGAGAATGGCGGGCCCCCGATCGCATTGCAGGTTCTGCACTACCCGCCACTGGATCTGGTCACCGCGACGAAGGACAAGCACTCTCCACTGGGTGCCAAGGCGGTGATGAAGCCCTGGATGGGTGAGGTGTTCGACACCGCCTACATTCCCGAGCGGGCTCGGCGCAGCGACCGCCTGGCCTCACCGGCCTGGGGTACCAACGCCGACGGAATCGAAGGCATCGCCCCGGCACTGATCGTCACCGCCGAGTACGACCGGCTGCGCGACGAGGCCTGGCGGTACGCCCAGAAGCTCGACGCGGTCGGCTCCCTCGCCGAGTATCACGAAGTGCCCGACGTCGACCACGGCTACAACATCATGAGTGACAACGTCGACGTCACCCGCAGGGTCTACGAACACATCTCCGGGCACGTCCGCCGCGCGACGGGTTCTTAGCCCAACGAACCGTGCACGGCGAGCGTCGCGGCGACGGCGTTGGCCGCCTCGGCGCCCTTCTTCACGAAATGCTTCGTGAAGTAGTCGACATGCTCGTCGTGCTCGTGGAAATGGTGCGGAGTGAGCACGACGGAGAACACCGGAACATCGGTGTCGAGTTGCACGCGCATCAGCCCGTCGATCACCGCGGTGGCCACGAAGTCGTGGCGGTAGATGCCGCCGTCGACGACGAGCCCGGCCGCGACGATCGCCCGGTAGCGCCCGGTAAGCGCCAGACGCTTTGCGGTGAGCGGGATTTCAAAGGCGCCGGGTACTTCGAAGAACTCCAGGGCCGCATCGGCGAATCCGTGGCTGCCGATCTGCTCGGTGAACCCCTCGCGCGCCTTGTCGACGATGTTGCGATGCCAGGTGGCCTGCACGAACGCGATCTGAGTGGCTGAGTCAGACATGTGGTGACGCTATCGCACGTCGAGGTAGGCGTCGGCCCATGCGCCGATGATCCTGCCGGCGCGTTGGGCCTGCCCGGGCCTGGTGAGCAGGTGCTCGGAGCCTTCCAGCGAGACGAAGCTGCGTGGATGGCGGGCGGCCCAGAAGATGTCGCTCGCGTTCTTGATGCCCACGGTGTTGTCGGTCGGAGAATGCAGGATGAGCAACGGCAACTTGAGGCCTTCGATCTTGTCCAGTAGCTCGGCGGCCCGGACGTCCTCGACGAATGCCCTCTTGAGGGTCAGCGTCCTCCCGCCCACCATCCACTCGCCGCTGCCTTCGGCGCAGACCTGATCGATCACGGCGTCGTATTGGCGTTCGACGTGCGTGGGGTCGAACGGCGCACCGACGGTCACCACGGCCCGCACGCCGGGGGATCGTCGGGCCGCTGCGATCACTGCCGCACCGCCCCACGAGTGTCCGATCAAGAGGTCGGCAGGCGTGCCGCGGTCGGCCATGAACGTACAGGCCGCAATGACGTCGTTGGTCTTGACAGTGAAGGAGCCATCGCCCCAGTCCCCCGCGGAATCACCCAGGCCCAACGCGTCGAAGCGCAACATCCCGATGCCGTCGGCGGCCAGCTGCTTGCAGATACGGGAGGCGGCGGGCGAATCCTTGCCGAGGGTGAAGCCGTGCGCGAACACGCCCCAGCCCCGCACCGGCCCGTCCGGCCGATCGATCACGCCCGCCAGCGCAGGCCCGGTCGAACTGGGGAATGTGACGCGCTCAGCCATGCAGGTGGTCTACCACGAAGCTGCAGCCGCAGCGGAATGTGCGCCACGGCACTTCCTGACGCCGTATGGGTAACCAGCCCGCCACCTCCGAGGCCGCGATACGTAGTCTGGACAGCATCGTCTGCTGCTGGTCAGTGCCGCCCGGCATGCTGCGACTGAACGCAATGAGATGTGGAGCAAGTCCGTGCCCCTGAACACCATCGCGCTGGAACTCGTCCCGCCGAACCTGGAACGTGGCCTGCAATATCCCGTGGACGAGGCGCGGAAAGTGCTGGCTTTGGCCGCCGAGACCGGGATCGAAGGCCGCATCGGACACGTCATGATCCCCGGGATGATCGACGAGGACGATGACCGTCCGATCGAGATGAAGCCGCGGATGGATGTCCTGGATTACTGGAACATCCTCCGGCCCGAGCTGGCCGGTATGCGTGGTCTGTGCACGCAGGTCACGTCGTTCCTGAGCCAGGAGGCGCTGGGCAAGCGCCTGACCGACCTCAGCGGCGCCGGTTTCGACGGCATCGCCTTTGTCGGCGTGCCGCGGACCATGAAGGACGGCGAGGGCGAGGGTGTCGCACCCACGGATGCCCTCTCGATCTATGAGCAGCTGGTGCCCAACCGGGGAGCCATCTTGATCCCGACCCGCGACGGTGAGCAGGGCCGGTTCAACTTCAAATGCGAGCAGGGCGCGACGTACGGCATGACCCAGCTGCTGTACTCGGATGCCATCGTCGGGTACCTCAAAGAATTCGCCGAGACCACCGAGCACCGGCCCGAGATCCTGCTGTCGTTCGGCTTCGTGCCGAAGATGGAGTCCAGGGTCGGCCTGATCAACTGGCTGATCCAGGATCCGGGCAACCAGGCCGTGGCCGCTGAGCAGGAGTTCGTCAGCCAGCTCGCCGAACGGGATTCCGATGAGAAGCGCAAGCTGATGCTCGATCTGTACAAGCGGGTGATCGACGGGGTGGCCGAGCTCGGCTTCCCGCTGAGCATCCACTTCGAGGCGGCCTACGGGGTGTCGAAGCCGGCCTTCGAGACGTTCGCCGAGATGCTTGCCTACTGGGCGCCCGACCGAATCGGCTAGCACTTCGCACGGCCGCACTTGTCGGTGGTCGAATGTATGTTCGAATTATGCAGGCGGGTGCGGTTCAGGCGGTGGCCGGGTTGCGGGCCGCCTTCGACGTGTTCGCCGCGTGTGACTTCGCTTCGCTGAACCGCGGTGAGCTGCTGGCGGTGCTCGACGAGTACGAGACCCTGACCTGCCAACTACCTTCCCCGCTGCATCGGCTGCTGGCCCAGTTGCAGGCCGACACCACACCCCGGGAGATGGGCGCCAAATCGTGGAACGAGG
>NZ_VCMY01000109.1:0-577 GCF_005924235.1 Mycobacterium sp. DBP42 | reverse complement strand
TGACCTGGATGCAGTTCCGTGGGTCCTTCGAGGACAAGACGCAGCTGACGGTGTTGTCCGGGCGGGCTGGTCTGTCGATGGATCCGGGTTCGAAGGTCACTTTCAACGGTGTGCCGATCGGCCGGTTGGCGTCCATCGACGTGGTCAATGTCGATGACGACCTCGAGGCCAAGCTGACCCTGGACGTCAAGCCTCAGTACCTGAAGCTGATCCCGGAGAACGTGACCGCCGAGCTGCGGGCCACCACGGTGTTCGGCAACAAGTACATCTCGTTCCTGTCGCCGCCCAACCCGTCGTCGCAGCGGTTGACGCCGGGCACGCCGATTCGTGCCCAAGGGGTGACCACGGAGTTCAACACCTTGTTCGAGACGATCACCGCGATCTCTGAGCAGATCGATCCGATCAAGTTGAACCAGACGTTGACGGCCACCGCGCAAGCCCTCGACGGGTTGGGTGACAAGTTCGGTCAGTCGATCGTGCACGGCAACGAGATCCTGGGGGATCTGAACCAGCGGATGCCCCAGATCCGGCGTGACACTGCGGGTCTGGCCGATTTGGGTGAGGTTTATGCCGATGC
>NZ_VCMY01000108.1:0-578 GCF_005924235.1 Mycobacterium sp. DBP42 | reverse complement strand
ACCCGCACTGTCGGGTCCATGGTGGTTTCCCACAGTTCCTTGGCATCCATCTCGCCCAGACCCTTGTAACGCTGGATACCGTCGTCGACGTTGATGCGTTTGCCGGCCGCCCGGCCGGCCTCCAACAGACCGTCGCGCTCGCGGTCGGAGTAGGCGAACTCCGGCTCCTGACGCTGCCACTTGAGCTTGTACAACGGCGGCTGGGCCAAAAAGATGTGGCCGTGCTCGACAAGCGGTTTCATGAATCGGAACAGCAACGTCAACAGCAGCGTGGAGATGTGCTGACCGTCCACGTCGGCGTCGGCCATCAACACGATCTTGTGATAGCGCAGCTTGGAGATGTCGAACTCGTCGTGGATACCGGTGCCCAGCGCGGTGATGATCGCCTGGACTTCGGTGTTCTTCAAAACCCGGTCGATACGGGCCTTTTCGACGTTGATGATCTTGCCGCGAAGGGGCAGGATCGCCTGGAACATCGAGTCGCGGCCGCTCTTGGCCGAGCCACCGGCCGAGTCACCCTCCACCACATACAGTTCCGACTTCGTCGGGTCCGTCGAGCGGCAATCGGCCAGCTTGCC
>NZ_VCMY01000107.1:0-645 GCF_005924235.1 Mycobacterium sp. DBP42 | reverse complement strand
CCACGATCTGGGCCAATGTCGATGCTGTTGACGGGGCGGCATTGGATCAGCGTTTGGATGCGTTGGCGGACACGGTGTGTGAGCACGATCCGCGCACCCATGAGCAGCGGCGTGCCGATGCGATCGGCCCGTTGGCCCGGCTGGAAGCTCAACTGCCGTGCCGGTGCGGGCGCCAGGATTGCGCGGCGGCTCAGAACCGGGCCGCTGCGGATGCGGCGGTGGTGCATGTGCTGGCCAACCAATCCACGGTGGACGGGACTTCGAATGATCCGGGGTATCTGCCCGGGTACGGCATCGTGCCCGCCGAGAGCGTGCGCAAGGTGGCGGCTACGGCCAAGATCAAACCCGTACCCTTGCCGGTGCCAGCCGAGCCCGGCGAGGCGGCCGAATCCGCCGAGCGTGCGGTGGCCGAGGATCCCGCCGGTGTGGGTGAGCCAGGGTATCGCCCCTCGGCGGCACTGTCGGAGTTCATCCGGTGGCGTGATCTGACCTGCCGGTTCCCTGGTTGTGACGCCCCAGCCGAACGCTGCGACATCGACCACACCGCGCCCTGGCCCGCCGGGCCGACGCATCCGTCCAACACCAAGCTGTACTGCCGGGCCCATCACCTGGTCAAAACTTTCGTCAAGGGCTGGACGGACCGTC
>NZ_VCMY01000106.1:0-645 GCF_005924235.1 Mycobacterium sp. DBP42 | reverse complement strand
CCACGATCTGGGCCAATGTCGATGCTGTTGACGGGGCGGCATTGGATCAGCGTTTGGATGCGTTGGCGGACACGGTGTGTGAGCACGATCCGCGCACCCATGAGCAGCGGCGTGCCGATGCGATCGGGCCGCTGGCCCGGCTGGAAGCTCAACTGCCGTGCCGGTGCGGGCGCCAGGATTGCGCGGCGGCTCAGAACCGGGCAGCTGCGGATGCGGCGGTGGTGCACGTGCTGGCCAACCAATCCACGGTGGACGGGACTTCGAACGATCCGGGGTATCTGCCCGGGTACGGCATCGTGCCCGCCGAGAGCGTGCGCAAGGTGGCGGCTACCGCCAAGATCAAACCCGTACCCTTGCCGGTGCCAGCCGAGCCCGGCGAGGCGGCCGAATCCGCCGAGCGTGCGGTGGCCGAGGATCCCGCCGGTGTGGGTGAGCCAGGGTATCGCCCCTCGGCGGCACTGTCGGAGTTCATCCGGTGGCGTGATCTGACCTGCCGGTTCCCTGGTTGTGACGCCCCAGCCGAACGCTGCGACATCGACCACACCGCGCCCTGGCCCGCCGGGCCGACGCATCCGTCGAACACCAAGCTGTACTGCCGGGCCCATCACCTGGTCAAAACTTTCGTCAAGGGCTGGACGGACCGTC
>NZ_VCMY01000105.1:0-1000 GCF_005924235.1 Mycobacterium sp. DBP42 | reverse complement strand
TTCACCGTCACCACCGGGGCCCGCAGTTCCTGATCGACACGACGAACACGGGGTGGGGACTTTTATCTGGCCACCAGTGGGGACCTCCACTTGGCCACCAGTGGGGACTTTTTCATGGCCACGGACACCAGCCTGCACCCATACATCCCCAACCCCTACGGTGGCAATCACGAGTTCCCAGGTGATTCGACAAACATGAGAGGAAGCTAGAACAGAATATGGGTGTGCCAGGAAACCGTTGGCTGTGGACAGTCTCTGCCGTGGTTGCGATTGCCGGCGCTGCAGCGGGTGGGGTATGGGCGTTTCAGCAACGTGACGATTCTGCCGCGCCGCCCGCCGAAGAATGCACCGTGGTTGAACAACTCGGACGCGAGTGGCTGGCGATGACATCGTCGGTAAACAACGAGTTGTCAACGGGGCCCGGCGGCCGGGATGCTTTGCTCGCGGCAGCAGAACGCGAGGCAAGCATGGGAGATAAGATTCGCTCTGCGGCGCAATCCGTTTCAACTATCAGTCTGAAAGACGAGCTGACCAAATGGGCAGAAGCCGCCGAGCTGGGATCTCAACTGCAACGCGACTCAGCTAGCCGAGATCCGCAAGTAGCTCCCTCGGCAGCCGAGGGTAACGCATTTATCGAATCGTCGGTAGAGACTTACGAGGCCACCGCCGCGCTCCGAGAACAGTGCCCCGATATGCCCGCGCAACCCAAGACCGAGCCATAGAGGCTGGCGTAACCTTCGTGGACCACAACCCATGGGGAGGGAAACGACAGGTTGTTCAGGCCGATGCTCCACCCACCACGGATCGTCCGGCCCGGCAAGCCAAGAACATCACAGTCACAACTGCTGCCAACCACTTCGGCGGCTGGCCCACTACAGTCTCCCGCATCGAACGCGGACTACAACGCGACGACCCGCCGACCGGCTCGTCGTCACCGACAGTGTCGGACATCCGCTACACGGTGGATCGCTGGCCCGCCCACCTACCTGTCTCTTATACA
>NZ_VCMY01000104.1:0-1074 GCF_005924235.1 Mycobacterium sp. DBP42 | reverse complement strand
TGTAACTCCCAGACAGGTTGTGAACGGCGTGGTGAGCGGAAGTAGGTGAGGACCTCCGGTATCGGTGTGGTTACCAAACACGCACATCCGATTACCGAGAGGTCCTCATGGTCCACGCTAATGCTTCGTTGACTCCTCGTGGGCGGTTGCGGCTTGCGCAGGCGGTTGTTGATCAGGGCTGGAGTTTGCGGCGCGCGGCTGAGCGGTTCCAATGTTCGGTGGCCACAGCCAAGAAATGGGCCGACCGTTATCGCGACGGTGGCGAAGCAGCGATGGTAGACCGGCCCAGCCGGCCGCATCGCAGTCCGTTGCGGTTGCCGAAACGACGTGAGCGGCGCATCGTCAACCTGCGCTTCACCCGGCGCTGGGGCCCACATCGCATCGCCGCTTACCTGCACCTGCCACGCTCGACCGTTGAGGCGGTGCTGCGCCGCTACCGGATGCCATTGCTGCGGCACCTGGACCAAAACACCGGGTTACCGGTACGCCGGCCCAAACCCCGCCGCTATGAGCACCCGGCTCCCGGCGACTTGGTCCATGTCGACGTCAAGAAACTGGGCCGCATCCCCGACGGGGGCGGCCATCGCAAGCTGGGTCGCCAAGCCGGCCGGCGCAACCGCTGCGGCATGGGATACACGTTCTTGCACCACGCCGTTGATGACCACTCCCGGCTGGCCTACTCCGAGGACCTCACCGACGAACGCAAAGAAACCGCCGCGGGATTCTGGAAACGCGCCAACGCGTTCTTCGCCGACCACGGCATCACCGTCAAACGAGTGTTGACCGACAATGGATCCTGTTACCGGTCAAAGAATTTCGCTGAAGCGCTCGGCCCCGACATCACCCACAAGAGGACCCGGCCCTACCGGCCACAGACCAACGGCAAAGTCGAGCGATTCAACCGCACCCTGACCACCGAATGGGCCTATGCGCAGACCTACCGCTCTGAGGCCGAACGCGCCGGAACCTACCAGCACTGGCTGCATCACTACAATCACCACCGACCCCACACCGGCATCGGCGGAATGACACCAATCGAGCGCCTACGCGTTCACAACCTACCCGTGAAGAACA
>NZ_VCMY01000103.1:0-1131 GCF_005924235.1 Mycobacterium sp. DBP42 | reverse complement strand
GTGCCACCCCCACCGGCATAGGCCCCGAACCCACGGGCGAACGTTGGCTTGTGCGAGATACCAGCGGGTTGTCGAACCCAAGCCAACGTTGGGCGCGCAGGCGGGTCACGCCTCTGAATGGGCAAAAAAATAGCCCCTGGGCAGGGGCTATGGTGGTGCGCGATACTGGGATTGAACTTGTACCAATTCCAACGTGTCGAGTAACCGTCTGAACTGCATCAACAAGCATTCTGACCTGCTGATGTAGCTGAAGGCTCGCCAATCAGCCTTTGATCAGATGGGCACGCCGCAGACCGACAAATTGATTGCGGCGATTATTGCCGGCGAAGGCCCCATTGATGAGCTTCGCGCGGATGCTTTGGCCGAGCATGCCAGCGCGTCGATCGTCCATAAGGTTCACGATGCGGTATTCGAGCGGTCAATTCATATTCTGCATCAATTCGCGCCGTATCCCACTGTTCAAAAGAAGTTCAATGATGTGTGGGGTAAGTTCGCGAAGACCGCCGATCTGGTCAACGTCGATGAAACTGATTCGGAAGTCATTGGTGGGCTCGATCAGAAGCAATTGGCAGCGTGGCGTGATGCAAAAAACTATTCCGGTGAATTGAATAAGCTGATTGACGCGCTGACGGTTGCCGCGCAGCTTTCGGGCCAGGGCCATCCGCCGGGCACCGACGGCTCGGCCCCCAGCGTGAACTGGGATGCAAATTTCGAGCTGGGCCTGGTGGTCGATCCGACCGGGTTGCATGTCCGTCGGCTTTGGGAGGCTTACAGCGCTACCGGCCGGTGTGGTGCCTGGGCTGGTCTACATCGCCTCGGCGCCAAGGTCGGTGCGAAGGATCTGGCCGACTACGAACCGCAGCGCCGACTGTCAATGGCCAAGTTGATGTCCCCACTGGTGGCCAGGTAAAAGTCCCCGCCCCGTGCGGATAGTTCAGGGGTTGGTCAGGGTGTCCTCCTTGCGGTGTTTGGCGTCTTTCATGCGGTAGGAGTCGCCGGTGGTGATGACGACGGTGGCGTGGTGCAGGAGGCGGTCGAGGATGCTGACTGCGGTGGTCTGCTCAGGTAGGAAGCGACCCCATTGTTCGAACGGCCAGTGCGATCCGATGGCCAGGGAGCGGCGTTCGTAGG
>NZ_VCMY01000102.1:0-1333 GCF_005924235.1 Mycobacterium sp. DBP42 | reverse complement strand
CGCGAGCAATAGCTCCTATGTCAAGCCGCCACTGATTGTGGCGGCTTGACCGGGTTTTGGTGGTCGTTGCGGGGCGCGTCTTGGTGTAGTGCTTGGTAGACCCGGCGGGCGATGCGGCGTTTGACGCAGCGGCGGGCGGCGGCTTTGGTTTTGCCGGCCTCGAGCAGCTTTTGGAAGTAGATCTGCCCGGCGCTGCCGGTCATGCGGATCTGGGTGAGGACGATGCGGTGAATGGCGGCGTTGAGTTGGCGGTTACCGGCCCGGCTGAGCCGCATCTGCCCGGCGCTGGCACCTGACCACGCTGGGATGGGCGCCACCCCGCAGTGACAGGCAAACGCCGCCTCACTTTTGAACCGGCTGATCCCGGCGGCTTCGCCGACGATCTTGGCCGCGGTCAGCTCCGCACACCCGGGGATCTGCAGCAGCGCCGGGGCCGCCTGGTGGGCGCCGGCGGCCAGACGTTTGGCCAGGGTGTTGATCTCGACGGTGAGCCGAATGATGTCGGTCAGCTCGGCGCGGGCGATTTCAGCGACCAGGCCCGACCGCTCATCGAGCCAGGCCATCAGAGCTTTCTGATGTTTGACGGTGTTGAGTGAGCCCAACGCCGCAGAACGCTCGGGATCCAGATCATGAACATGCCAGTGCAACCGGTTGATCGCCGAGGTACGTTGAGCCACCAGCACATCACGACGATCGGTCAACAACTTCAGCTCCCGCGACACCTGGTCATGCGAGGCCACGGGCAGGTCGGGTTCACGCAGCACCGCCCGGGCCACCGCCAGCGCATCGATCGGATCGGACTTGCCCTTGGTGCGCGCGGATTTTCGGGTGGCGGCCATCAGTTTGGTGGGCACCCGCACCACCTTCTGCCCGGCCCCGAGCAGGTCACGTTCCAACCGGGCCGACATGTTGCGGCAGTCCTCGATGCCCCAAATCAACTCGACACCGAACTGCTCGCGAGCCCACATGATGGCCGTGTGATGCCCGTCAGTGGTGGCCTTGACGGTTTTCTCGCCGAGCTTGCGCCCGACCTCATCGACAACGACAAAAGTGTGGCTGCGCTTGTGTACATCGGCTCCAACAACAACCATGGTGGTTGCCTCCTTCAATCATGAAGAGGGGTGTGTTGAGGTTGGGCCGGTCGGCGGACACTTCTCAGTCGGGGGCGATGCCACGCTCCTATCAAGTCACGCCGGCCGGTCCTTCACACCTGGTGCCGGCACTACTGCTCAAATGCCAACCCACAACGGGCGACAGACACAAATCGAGCCAGACACCAGATGATCCAGACCCAACCACCGCAACGCGGCAAAAGCCAGACTGACACTGAGAC
>NZ_VCMY01000101.1:0-1348 GCF_005924235.1 Mycobacterium sp. DBP42 | reverse complement strand
TGAATCGCCCTGGTTTTGCCGGAGGCTCGGGCTATTGGATTGCGACCAGTGGTTGGTCGGTCCGTTGTGCATCGTAGAACGTGGCTTCGTACTCGGCGGGTGGGACGTCGTTGAGGTAGCCGTGTAAGCGGTTGGTGTTGTGCCAGTAGACCCACCCGAGGGTGGCCAGCTCGACGTCCTCGACGGTCTTCCACGGCCCGCTGCGGGCGGGGCCGTAGATCAACTCGGCCTTGTAGTAGCCGTTCACTGTCTCCGCGAGGGCGTTGTCGAAGCTGTCCCCGATCGATCCTATAGAGGGGATCGCGTCCGATCTCAGCGAGCCGTTCGCCGTAGCGGATAGAGGTGAACTGGGATCCGGCATCGGAGTGACATGTCAAGCCCGACAACAGGTTTCCGCGTGACCAACGCGCCATCTCCAACGCGTCGAGGACCATCGAGGTCCGCATATGACTGGCCACCCGCCAGCCCACGATCATCCGGGAGTAGGCATCGACGATGAAACACACATACGCCACGCCGGCCCAGGTCGGCACGAATGTCAGATCCGTCACCCAAAGCTGGTTCGGCGCCGTCGCAGTGAACTTGCGTTTCACCAGATCGGGGTGCCGCGCGGCGCTGGCATCTGGTTTGGTGGTCTTGACCCGTTTGCCGCGCCGTGCCCCGCAGATGCCGGCGGCCCGCATGAGGCGGGCGACCTGATCGCGCCCGACGTCGTGGCCGGCCCGACCGGCGGCTTTCCACAGCTTGCGGGCCCCGTAGACGCGGTAGTTGTCCTCCCACAGCGTCACCAGGACCGGACCCAGTTCGGCGTCACGTCGCGCGCGTGCCGACAGACCGCGGGACTTGGTGTCGTAGTAGGTGCTCGGGGCCATCACCACGCCTGCTGATCGCAGGACGCTGATGATGGGCTCGACCCCGAACTCCTCCCGCTGGGCGTCGATGAAGTCGACTATTTCTTGTGTTGGCGGTCGAGCTCCGCGCCGAAAAAACTAGCGGCGCGCTTCAGTATTTCGTTGGCACGCTTGAGTTCTCGGTTCTCCTGCTCAAGCTCTTTGATCCGCGCCGACTCCGCGGTGGACAATCCTGGAGCGTATCCGCCATCGATGTCTGCCTGACGCACCCAGGAACGCACCGACTCCACTCCGTAGCCGAGCTGACGTGCCACCCGCGACACCGTGCCCTGCTCGGTACCCAACTCGGCACGAAGGGTCCGGACCATCCGCACCGCGGCGGCCTTCTCCTCCGGGCTGTAACGACGCGCCGTGGGCTTCCCGGCACACTGTTCCTTCGGCATACCTGCATCCTCGTTTCCAAGGTCAGGAGCCTCCGGGATTTCCAGGGCGATTCA
>NZ_VCMY01000100.1:0-1445 GCF_005924235.1 Mycobacterium sp. DBP42 | reverse complement strand
TACCGACGCAGTCGCCCACAGTCACCGCGCTGCCTCCCCCACCGCCCGAACCGGGGATGAACTGCCGAGCTGTGTCATGACGACTCAACCCCAGTCGCCGGTTACCGTCATGCCGCCGCTACCCAATCGGCGCAACGCGGAACTGCTGCTTCTGGGGTTTGCGGCCTTCATCACCACGGTCGCGCTGCTGATCGTGGAGGCCAATCAGGAACAGGGCCTGAGCTGGGACCTGATCCGCTACGTCGTCGCGTTCATCGTCCTGATGGGCGCCGCGCACCTGGCTGTGCGCCGGTTCGCCCCCTACGCCGACCCCTTGCTGCTGCCGGTCGCCGCGCTGCTCAACGGGCTGGGCCTGGTGATGATCCACCGGCTGGACCTGGCCAAGGGTGAGACGGCCTCCGACGGACTCGGCGGCACCGCCAACCAGCAGATGATGTGGACGCTGGTGGGTGTCATCGGGTTCTCCGTGGTGGTGGCCCTGCTGACCGACCACCGCATGCTCGCCCGATACGGATACATCTGCGCGCTGACCGGCCTTGTGCTGCTTGTCATTCCGGCGTTGTTGCCGAGGAAGTACTCCGAGCAGTACGGCGCCAAGATCTGGATCCAGTTCCCCGGCTTCTCGATCCAGCCCGCCGAGTTCTCCAAGATTCTGCTGCTCATCTTCTTCGCCGCGGTGCTGGTGGCCAAGCGTGACCTGTTCACCAGCGCGGGTAAGCATTTCCTCGGCCTCGACCTGCCGCGGCCGCGCGACCTGGCTCCGCTGCTGTTGGCCTGGGCCGCCTCGGTGGGCGTGATGGTCTTCGAAAAAGATTTGGGCACTTCACTTCTGCTGTACTCGTCGTTTCTGGTGCTGGTCTACGTGGCCACCGAGCGGCTCAGCTGGGTGGTCATCGGGCTGGCCCTGTTCGCCGCGGGAAGCATTGTGGCGTATCAGGTTTTCGGTCATGTCCGGGTCCGCGTGGAAACCTGGCTGGACCCGTTCGCCGACCCTGACGGCGCCGGCTACCAGATGGTGCAATCGCTGTTCAGCTTCGCCACCGGAGGCATCTTCGGCACCGGCCTGGGCAACGGACAGCCCGGTACCGTGCCCGCCGCCGCCACCGATTTCATCGTCGCCGCGATCGGCGAAGAGCTCGGATTGGTCGGCCTGGCAGGCGTTCTCATGCTCTACACGATCCTGATCATCCGCGGCATGCGCACCGCGATCGCCGTGCGCGACAGCTTCGGCAAGCTCCTGGCCGCCGGGCTGGCCTCGACGCTGGCCATCCAGCTGTTCATCGTGGTCGGCGGCGTCACCAAACTGATCCCGCTGACCGGCCTGACCACCCCGTGGATGTCCTACGGCGGTTCCTCGCTGCTGGCCAACTACATCCTGCTGGCCATCCTGGTGCGCATCTCGCACGCCGCACGGCGGCCGATCACCACCACCCCCGGCCCCAACC